>JBEIHH010000027.1:0-27690 GCA_040381475.1 Crocinitomicaceae bacterium
ATCTGGCATTTGTTCTGGACACAGCCATCGCTGGGTATCAGGCGGTATCGGTGTCTTCGACCGCCCAAGCACTGACCTATGTAAACGGGCCATCGTCTACAGCCAACCTGAATCAAGCGGTGTACGCCATTTTAAAATTCAACAGCGCGGCTGCGGCTTCTGCTATCTACGCTCCGCCAGTATCAAAAACATACATTATTTGGAACAACTCTAGCTACACAATCACCATCTATAACTCTACGGTCATTGGTAACACAACCGCCGCCGGTACTGGTGTAGCCATTGCGGCTGGCAACAATTATCAAAGAATCCGTATGAAATTACGCGGGACCTCAGCAGTATGACTTCGGATATTATACCGGTTACAGCCGGCATGGCAATTTTTAGTAGCGTTGGTCTTGCCCCACTTGACGTGGCCACAGGACAATACAGCACCAAACGAGAGTTGCGTTTGGGACTGGGACTGCACAGTCCGAAAGAAGCAATGGTAGCATACAAAAGCGAAGAATTGGATACTTCCATCGTTTATTGCAATCTTCATGGAGAATTCACGCTCGAAGGAGCATATATCGCAAAAGGAACCTTTGGAAAACATGGCAGATGTTACGCGGGTATAGGAGTAAGTGGTGGTCTGTCGTTTGGTAACGAAATGATCCTCATCTCGGGCAGATATTTCGAACCCGGCGCACATCCTTCAGAACAGGTTGATAAAAATCCGGTAATGGAAATTTATGCAGCGAAGTCCGTTTATTATACCAGATGTTTTGTCCCTTTTGGGATTCATTATGGCAGCGAAGACAATTGGAGTGTCGGACTTGATTTTCGCCTGGGCTTGGGTGCTCAGTTTGTTTCGGGAGCACAGGCTAACTTCATCAGAAGGACCGGTATGTTTGCTATCGGTTTTATGAAGAAGCTATAGTGTTCAAGTTGACAGCACTTCAATATTTCTCCAATACAATGTGAGGCGGATTTTTTTAGCGTTGAATATTCAGACAGGAAAAAAAACTCAGGTAGTAACCACATCAAAAGCGATGTCGCACAAATTTTTGTACTCCAAACCTTTTTCGAACATGAGTTCGTCGTCTTTGTCTGTTATCCAGACAATCCGGTAATTTTCCTTGAATTTCGACTGCTCAAGTGTATGAAGTAGCTCGAAAAGATACCTGCCGCTGGACGAATTGAAATAATCGAATTGCAGGTGCAGTTTTAAGGGCTTTTCTACCTTATCACAATATAGTCGAATCCATTGGAGTATTGGTTCATAAAAGTCGAATGCGTTCTCAGGCAAGGATTTGCCGAGAATTCTGCATTCATCTCCGTTGGTATTGAGAAATACTTCAGGAGTTTCTTCAGTGGCTTTGATATGTATTGTTTTTAGTTCCAAACTTTAGTAATCAAAGGGATACCTGGAAGGCAAATAAAAATTGGTCGCGAGAATAAGGTATAAACTCGTAATTCAAAGAATTTTTGCTCGCTTTTGCTATTTCTATCAGACCAAGTCCCGAATTCAATTTGTTTTCGAATCTGAGTGTAGCACGCAATGTGGATCTGTGCAATTCATTGAGTTCAAAATCGTCCAGAGATGTCAGGTATTCTAATTTTTCTTCCAGCAGTGCTTTTTCTTTGATATTGACAGAATTGGCACATGTCAGAGCGAAGTTGCCATTCGATTTCGATAAAAGAAACAAGCCATAGTGCACCTCGCTTCCAGTTGATTTTTTGCCATGCTTGGATATATTCTGCAGCATCTCAATGGTCACATGCGCTGCGCGAAGTGTTTTCCGCTGGTCCATGGTCTTGACTTTTACATTGTGCTCTGCCAACTCCAGCAATGGCAAAATGGAACATTGGGTGAATTCCCCTTTGTAAATCAGCACTATATCATCCTGAATCATTTTTTTATACAATTTGCCAGAATATTCCAATTGTTTATCATCTAGTGTGATAAGGCCGTTTTTACGAAGCGTTATTTGCTGGTGGAAGTGAGAATAGTTATTGTCTAATTCTTCTATCTGGTATAAAATTTTCTGCCCCGATTTCCTCGCCATTTCTATCAATCCAAGTCCCGCGCCCCCTCTTTCACCAATACTGTTTTTTTGTAGGTTTTCAAGGTAATATTGCTTTAGGTCTTCTTTGTTCAATGAATTGACTTTTTCAAATAGGATTTTAACTTTTTCAACTTCGGGATTATTGATCACATTGATCGAATTGATCACAAAAGTTCCATCGATGTTCTTAAAACTGAACATACCGACATCTTCAATCAGATGACCGATCTTTTCTTTGTTTTCAGCATGTCTTAAAATATTTTGAAAGCATTCTACAATCACGAAGGACATCTTTTTGCCTATGCTGCTGACTTGTGCTAAACTGCTTTCAGATCCTTGCGAAATATTGAGAAACGTGCTGGTGAATTTCTCCAGAAATGGACCTCGGTAATAGAAAGCAGCACTTTGATCAGTCGCTATATGATCGAAATATTTTAGGGTGTTAAATGGCATTCAATAATGTGGCTTATATACTTGAAAGTGTTTTAAATCATCCTATTTCAACGAAAGAATAGCCCTGAGGTTACAAGCTTGGGCGGATGAACCTTTTTTAGGAACTTCAAGAGACCTCTGACTACCCGGCCATCCGCCGGAATATCATGCTCCCGCATTGCAATGTCGGGCTTCACGAAAAGAATCCTGATTCCGGGAGGATGTAATCGCTTCCGTCACAAATTATGATTTGAGGTGTAATTGTGCAGAAATTCCCGTGCACTAAAGTTTGATACCAATGAGCATCATATCATCGGTTTGATGATGATTCTTGCACCAGTCGGCAACGAATAGCTCACACATGCTCACGGCCTGATCAAAGGCAGTTCCTGATAAGCTCATGATGTGTTCTTTGAATTTGGTCTTGTTCAGTTTTTTCTTCTCCAGGCCTCCGATCTGGTCGGTTATTCCGTCTGAAAACATGTAAAGCTGATCGCCCTGATTGAACTTGATATTGCGGGTGGTGAATTCATTGACTTCGCCTTTTTTCGCCCATATATAGTCCATCCCGCCAAGGCCAATGCAATCGCCTTTTACTTCCACAATCTGCCCGCTTCGCACCATATAAATCGATGACCCGGCTCCAGCGAATTCTATATTTCTGTTTTCAAAGTCAATGGCGCATAAGCTCATTTCAACTCCATCCATGGTATGTTCTTCTCCTTTTTCCTGGTTCAGTGCCATCTGTATTTCACGGTGCATGCAATCAAGTATGCGTCCCGGATCCCTTTCACCAAGTTCATTGACTACTTTGTTGAGTTTGGCATTGGCGATCAGCGACATAAATGCTCCCGGCACGCCGTGCCCTGTGCAATCAACTGCTGCAACATATACTTTATGGCCTATTTGCTGGTAGGCATAAAAATCGCCTGAAATAATGTCTTTGGGTTTGAAGTAAATGAATGAATCCTTGAAGAGCTTTTTGAAATCATGCTCTTTGGGCAACGTTGATTGTTGAATGCGTTTGGCATAGTTGATTGAAGATATAATCTTTTGCCGCTGTTGGTTGATTTGGTTGTTCTGAATCTTGAGCAGGAAGTTGAGCCTTCTATTTCTGCGGAGCACAATCATGACCAAAACCAGACCCATGACAAGCAGTATAGAAATAATGAGAATGCCGAAGATCCAGGATTGTTTGCTGGCTATGATGCCTTTCTGTTCGACAATTTTCGATTCCATCCTGTCCGTTTCATACTTCGTGTTCATGTCATTGATCATATTCATCTGATTCAGATGATCAATGCTGTCACGAAGTTCAAGCGCCTTTTCATGATGTTTGAATGCCTGCTCAGACTGTCCCAATGCCTGCGCAATTCTGGCTTTTAGGAGGATCATTTCGTATTCCATGTCGAGGATGCCATTCTCCTGAATGAGCTGCTCTGCCTCAACGAGTTTCGCCAGCGCCGGTTCAGGTTGCCCTTGCTGAAGCATGATGTCGCTCAGACTGATGATGGCCGATATCCAATTGTAAAGGTCACCTGAAATTTGTTGGCCGCGCAATGACCTTTCCAGGTAAAAACGTGCCGAATCCAGTTGTCCCTCTAATTGGAAGATTTCAGCATACAATGGATCGGCGCTGATGGCGGTTGGATGCAATTCCCTGTAAGCTACCAGATCGTCTGCATATTTTCTTGCGAGCTCTTTGTTCTTTAACTGGAAATAACTGCTTGAAATGTTGTAAAGGGCATTGGAAGCATTGACCCAGTGCCCTAATTCATTGTTCAATTTGAATGAAATCTCATATTTTTCCTTGGCGCGGTCATAATCCTGAGTTTCTGAATAAATCACACCCAGATTATTCAGGATTTTAGCCTCGCCCTTTTTATTCCCCAATTCGTGGTAAAGTTCATAAGCTTTCTGAAAATGATCAAGGGAATTCATGAGGGATGACTTATTCAAATAGCATACTCCCAGTGAGTTATGTGATTGAGCGAGCCATTTTTTGTCATTGCAATTCAGCGCGAATGATCCTGTCAGCTTTGCGTATTTTAAGCTTGAGTCAATGCTCAGATTGTAGTAATCATAGCAAATATCATCGGCTATCCGGGCTTTTGTGCTGTCACTTTTGACCTGAAGCAGGGCTGTTTTTAAACTGTCAATCCTGAGGGTGGTCAACACCTGCGACGATGCTAAATTGCTGAGAAATAAAAGTATAGGAACTACGAAGGAGAGTCGTAAACTGCCTTTTCTGTAACAATGGTTGATATAGTACTTACGCACGGATTGAGATTTAAGCGGGTCATCTTTACGGCGGTCCTGATAAAAAGGTTATTTCAGCGTATTTTTTTTATTCCTATACCGATTGGATGAAAAGTTCCTATATTTGCCGCCCAATTTTGAAGTTCAATGGCTAATCACAAATCAGCAATTAAGCGCATTCGTTCCAACAACGCTAAGAGACTGCGCAACAAGTATTATCACAAGACTACACGCAATGCTGTGCGTAAGCTTCGTTCGCTGACCGGTAAAAAGGAAGCTTCTGCACTCTTACCAAAAGTTGTAAGCCTGCTCGACAGACTTGCAAAGCGCAGCGTGATTCACAAGAACAAAGCTTCGAATCTGAAAGCAAGTGTTCAGGTGTTTGTCAACAAGTTGAAGTAACACGTATTTATACGCATATAAGGCATAGCTCTCCATTCCGGAGGGCTTTTTCTTTGCCCGAACTATACGATTCCGGCATGGAAGAATTAAAATCAATTAAAACCTGGTCCCCCGATGACCGGCCAAGAGAAAAATTATTATCCAAAGGCACCACGGCTCTGAGCGATGCTGAATTATTGGCTATTCTGATCGGAACCGGAACAAGAGAAGAAAGCGCAGTGGATATTGCCCGTAAAATTCTCAGAAGTATCGACAATGACCTGCAGGCTCTAGGCAAACTCGCACTGAAGGAATTCAAGCAATTTCATGGAATGGGCGAAGCTAAATCGGTCATCTTGCTGGCTGCAATTGAACTCGGCAAAAGGCGAAGGGCTGGCGAATTCAAACAAGGTTCCAAAGTCCGATCTTCACGCGAGGTGTATGAAAGATTTCTCGAATTTATGTGCAATCTCAAGCATGAGGAATTTTGGGTGATGTGCCTGAGCAGAGCTCAGCAAGTGATATCAATCAACAAAATAGGGGAGGGCGGGTTAAGCGCTACAATCGCTGATCCAAAAAAGGTTTTCCGTGTTGCGCTTGAAAACAATGCAGCGTGTATTATTGTAGCGCATAACCACCCAAGTGGTAACTTGCAGCCCAGTCCTGAAGACAATAAACTAACCAACCGGTTGCGTGAAAATGGCTCAATGATGGATTGCCCATTGCTGGATCATCTGGTGGTGACTGATAATGGCTATTATAGTTACGCCGACGAAGGAACTTTGCTTGTATGAAAAAAAGAATTCTCACTGTAATCGGAGCAAGGCCACAGATTATAAAAGCGGCCGCTGTGTCGCGAGCTATCCGCACACAGTTTGCAGATCAACTGGAGGAGATTATTCTGCATACAGGTCAGCATTACGACGATAACATGTCGCGTATTTTTTTCGAGCAGCTGGAAATACCGAAAGCTACCTACAATCTTGGCGTGGGTTCCGGAACACATGGCACACAGACCGCATTGATGACAGAAGGCATTGAAAAGGTATTGATCAATGATAAACCGGATGCCTTGCTTGTATATGGTGATACCAATTCAACACTGGCCGGGGCACTTGCGGCATCTAAAATGCACATTCCGGTCATTCACGTAGAAGCAGGCCTGAGATCATTTGATAAAACTATGCCGGAAGAAATCAACCGGATTGTGACCGATCATGTGTCGACAATACTGATCGCACCAACTGATACAGCTGTGCGCAACCTTGCCGGCGAAGGTATTGTTACGCGGAATGCTAAAAAACACACATCTGACAATCCCCTTGTGTTCAAAACGGGAGATGTGATGTATGACAATGCTTTGTTCTATGAAAAGAAAATGAAGAGCCGGGCAGCGTTGACAGAGCCCTTCATTTTGGCCACTATCCACCGCGATCACAACACAGATCAGCCCGAACGATTGCTTTCATTGCTTGAAGCCATTGGTCAGGTCGCTGTGCAAACCAATCACACAGTAGTTCTTCCGCTGCATCCAAGAACGCGCAGTCGCATTGCTTCGGAAGAATTGAAGGGTTGGAAAATGCCACCTGTCATTCAGGTTATTGATCCACAACCTTATCTGGAGATGATAGCAATTGAATCAGCCTGTTCATTGGTTATCACTGATAGTGGCGGGGTTCAAAAGGAAGCATATTTTTTCAAAAAGCCTTGTATTATTCTTAGACCGCACACCGAATGGGTTGAAATTGTGGAACACGGCAATGCTACCATTGCGGGTGATGATACCGACCTGATTGTTCAGTCGGCTGTTCGATACCTGCAGGGTAACCGCGAATTGAAATGGCCTGAAATATTTGGCGATGGCCACGCTGCGGAGGAAATCATAAGGACTATTCTCAAAACGATCTGATGCTTATATATTCTTCATATCAGAATGAACGCTTCCGCTTTGCTGCTGAAATGGTGCTGTTCAGGTATGTAGGGGCGATTGAATACACGTCCGAAATAGAACGCTTTCAAAGTCATCAGGGACCAAAAATTGCCTATGGTGTTGAAAGGGAAAATATGGCTGACACACTATGTATTCCATTGACATCTTGGATGTGGGACCATCAGGTGCACGCCAAATTGCCCAGGGTGCGATTGGATGGTCAAATCACGAGACTATATTTCACTGAGAATGCAGAATTTGATGTATTCGCTGCAGTCTTCTGGATGCTGTCGAGGTATGAAGAGTATATCGCTCTCAAGCACGACCATCATGGCCGGTTCATGTCTGCTTCTTCAGTGCTTGGCTGGGATCAGGATACCCAGATACCTTGGGTTGACATCTGGAGAAACGAATTCACCGAGATTCTTCTGCACAAATTTCCTGATGTGAAAATACAGGGGATCACTTTTTCGATGAAAATGACTGTTGATGTGGACAGTGCGTTTGCTTATCGACACAAAGGCTTCCTGAGAACGTCAGGTGCCATGGTCAAGGATGTAGTTCGCGGAAAATTTGGCAATCTGTTTCGAAGAATGAATTGTGTTCTTCTGGGAAAACATGATCCTTACGATACTTACGACAAGATTGCTGAGGCATGCGACAAGGCTGGTATTTCGCTGCTGTGGTTTTTTTTATTGGCCGACAGAACCAAAGAGGATATTGGCTTATCGTTTGAAAATAAGCAGTTGCGCAAGCTTATTGAACTCTTAAATAAAAAGTACGAGATTGGTATTCATCCCGGATATGCTAGCAACGAAAGCGAAGACAAGTTGAAGGAAGAAATTGCAAGGTTGAAGGAAATTCTTGGCAAATCAGTGGGTATGAGTCGGCAGCATTACTTGAAAATTCAGCTTCCACAGACTTTTCGTTTGCTGCTGTCGCATGAAATTTTACATGATTATACCCTCGGTTTTGCTGAAAACACAGGCTTCCGGGCGGGAACTAATTATCCATTTCCGTGGTTCGACTTACGCGAAAACCAACGCACTGCTTTGATGCTTCATCCTTTTGTTGTTATGGATACAACCCTGCGCAATTATCTCGGACTTACACCGGATGAGGCTATTCAACAAATTGAAACCATGATTCAAAACTGCAAAGCAACAGGAGGTGAATTCCATTTTCTCTGGCACAATGAGTCTTTATCGGAAATAGGAAAATGGAGAGGATGGTCAAGAGTGTTTCATGCGGTGATGGAAATGAACCAATCCTGAAATCCGATTAGTGTTTCGCTGAATCAGTCATGTCTGGACCGATGAGGGAAACATCTGAACCATCCCAAACTGCATAACTTTCGGAATGTAGCCATTCACCCAAATTGATATACCTGGATTGATCGTTCAAATTAAAATCCATTGCAAGATGCCGGTGTCCAAAAATGAAAAAGTCGTAATTTTTTTTCTGCAGAATTTTTTTGCAATAAATAATAAGCCATTCATTTTCTTCTCCCAGAAACTTGCGGTCCTTGTCGCCAGTTGTCGAGCGGCTATAACCCGATAAAGAAGTGGCAAGCCAAATTCCAAAATTGGGATGCAGCCTTGCAAATAACCACTGGCATATTCTGTTGGCAAAAACTTTTTTGATGAACTTATAGCCATGATCGCCCGGCCCTAGTCCATCGCCATGACCTATCAGGAATTTTTTACCGTTCCAGGTTCTTTCAATCGACTCCTTGTGAAGGGTTACGCCACATTCTTCCGGCAGGTAATCGAATATCCACATATCATGATTTCCGGTAAATACATGCACAGCGATGCCACTGTCGGTGATCTCGGAAATTTTGCCAAGTAGTCTTGTATAACCTCTGGGAACTGCGCGTTTGTATTCAAACCAAAAATCAAAGATGTCGCCAACAAGGAATATCTCTGCGGCGTCCTTTCTCGCCATTTCCAGCCATTGAACAATTTTTTTTTCACGTACAAGGCTTACTTCCCGATTTGGAGCACCCAGATGAAAGTCTGAAGCGAAGTAAATCTTTTTATCCGTCATGTCAGCAAAAGTAGGAATGTATGCAAGAGCGTCAGGTTCCTATTTTCTTTATCAGTTTGAACGGATTGAGTTTGTTCAGATTCAATTCGAACATGATGGTCTCACCGAAGTTAAGATCGCGTGATTCTATTTCTGATTTGATATTGTCAGAATAAAGCACTGGCACGTAAATACAGAATATTTCGGGTATAATAGGCAATGCAACTCCTGCATTCCAAAGTGTTCGCCAAGCTGTGTTGGTTCTTAAGCCCGGTATATCTAAAGACACAAGTACATCTTTCCTGTTGCGCATGTAAGCAATTCCGCCGTATAGCTGCACCGGAATTTTTACCGGGGCATCCACTTTGAAATTTACCGAAAGCAATTGTCCGTCGGCGCTTTGAAGGGTAGGTGCAGCAAGACCGCCCTGTCCTCCTGCAATTTGATTGGAAAGAAGCCCTTCGGTTTCATTTCTGCCAAGAAAAAGAGCGTCGTAGGTGTAATCTCCCGGGTTGTTGATGGCCGGACTGTTTTTGTCGTATCGTGTGCCTCCATACTGTCCCGCTGCATAGAAATAAAAGCCGTCCCCTGCGCCATAATACAATCTCGTGTGAATTTTGCGTTTGCCTTTTCCTTTATAAATCCAGTGATGCGAAAAGGAGTGCTGTTGCATAACGCCGTAATTCGTAAATTCTCCTCCTTCGAATTGTGAATGAAGTTCAATATCTGAGCGAGGTGTTTTCTTTTTGATGGTAGCCTCCATCCGCACATGACTGATTCGGGGACCTTCACCGAATTCAGGATAGATCTGTGTGTAGTCACCAATAAATTTCGAATCTTCATTTTTGATCATCTGCCCCATGCTGAAATATGTCACGCCTACCTCGCCAGTCCAGTCTTTTTGAATCCTGTCAGGGAAAAGCTGTGCCTTGAAGTACGGGGCAACAACATCATAGCTCAACACATGTTCGTTTTCATCGTATGGAAATGACTCCTGAGCGAATCTTTGCGCTCTGAGGCCTGTTGCGAATTTGCCATTGTTATATTCAATGTTTGCAAAACCGTTGAGTGTTGTGGTCGCAATGCTGAACATTGGACTCAAACTCCATGTCCAGTTTTTTGAAGGAATGGTTTGGTTGTGAAAATGCACACCAAGCATCCATTTGTTGTAATTGTTCCAGCCTACTACCGGGAGCCAGAACACCTGTGTTGTCTGGTAGTCATCGATGAAGGTACCGAAAGACAATTTAGCAGGTTCGGTTTTCTTGAATACACCTTTGGTTCTGATCAGATTGTTGTTTCTATCATACTCCGGAATGCCCTCCATGTTGTTTATCTTGATGAGATCTCCTCTTTCGCAAGTCACATCAACTTTGATGCTTTCTCCGGGTTTGATTCCATCGTACCAGTTTCTACCGACGAAAGAGCCATTGCGAACGACATCCACAGCAAACGGACTTGGAACACCTCCGAAGTTGGTAACCTTTAGTTTGGTGCCCTGTCCTTTCATTTTAAGCGATGAAGCCTTGTAATCCATACGCGCTGTTGTCTGAATCATGTCGCCAAAAAACCATTCGAGGTCTTTTCCCGAAGTACTTTCAAATACTTTGCGTATGTCTTTCGGACCAGGGTGTTTGAATTTCCAGCTCTCGTAATAACTGGCCATGCATTGGTTGAAAACATCTTCTCCAAGATAATTCATCAGGAAGTTAAAAGCGATAGCACTTTTTTTATACACTATGGTGCCGTAGTTCATTGAAGTATAATACTCACTCGGCGCTTGCATGGGCTGATCCACGCTGGTGCGCGCTGTCAGCAGATATGGGAGTTCTTCCGTAAGAAATTGATAACTGAACCTGTCGAGTCCAAGTAACTCACTCAAATTATTGGCCCCAACCAACACACTGAGACCATCGATACCATCGTCTGTAGACAACAAGGTTCTCGTTTCAAAAAATGAATTGATACCTTCATCCATCCAGGCATAGTTGCGTTCATTGCTTCCAAGAATGCCATAGAACCAGTTGTGGCCAACCTCATGGATAATAACAGTTTTTAATGTTGAAGCATTACCTGCATTGCCGATAACAGTAACATTCGGATACTCCATACCTCCGCCGGCACTAATGGTGCCATCAACTGCGGTGCATTGATTGTAAGGATAATCACCTGTCCAGAGTGAATAATAATACAACCCGTCTGCCAGGGCTTTTAAACCAGCTTCCTGCCAGACAGCGCTATTTGCCGGTGTAAAAAGTGCCCACGTGGTTACTTTTCTTTTGCTGTGCGGTAGCTCAACTTCCGATTTGCGCACAATCCAACGCTTGTCCGCAAACCATCCGAAGTCATGCACGTTTTGTTGCACATAGCGCAATGTTTTTAATGTTTTGGATGAAGGCGGAAAATCCTGGGATGCTGCATTTTTTTCCGGTCCAAAGTTCGATTCCGGCAATTGCGACAATTCATTCATGCGTGCGATTTCGCTCTCTGTCTGCAAATCACCTGTTGCACCGACAATATAGTTGTCGGGCAGCGTGATTGAAACATCGAAGCTGCCGAATTCACTATAGAATTCTCCTTGCGTGAGATAAGGCATTTCGTGCCAGCCGTTTTTGTCGAATACAGCAGGTTTGGGAAACCATTGTGTAACCTGATAACTTTGGCCAATGTGCCCAAGACGGGAGATGGTTCCGCTTGGGATTTTGACGAAAAATGGAGTGGTAACCTTGATCGAACTTCCGGAAGCAAGCGGTTGATTCAAATGAAGAACAGCAATATCCTCATAATCTTCCATGTATTCCCACTGAATGGTTTTTCCATCTACCTGAAAGTCGAGTGAGTCAATATATCCTTTGGGCTCTTTCCCTGACCATAACATGAAGTAATCCCGGTCCATAAATTTCTGCTTCGACATTGCGGTTTTGGCATTTTTGTAAGCATTGGGCCAAAGATGAACCACTAGATATTCAAGATCCTGATTGCTGTTGTTTTTATATTCAAACTCCTCGAAGCCTTTTAGCGAATGGTCCTCATCATTCAATGTCACCTGGATTTTGTAATTGACTTCTTGTTGGAAATAGCCATCCTGAGAGTGAGCATTTAATGAAATGAACACAATGATCCATACGATGAGTTGCGTTTTCATGGGAATGTATTGATGGCAGCTAAAATAAAGCAAGTGTCATCTATACACCAACCGGAAAACATGACACGAATTAGGGATTTTGAAGTTTTTTCCACATTTGCTCCGGAAGAAACACCGTATTTGCCAGTGCAGAATTGACTGTGACTGAGGAAGAGTTTGAGCCGGGCTACGTTTCGCTGTTTTTCGAATATGATTTTTCCTGACAGGATGTAAGTCAGGGTCCTGATTATTACGAGATCAGTATACAGCAATTCGACTGTGATTTGTTAAGTGAGAACTTTGATGATGTAGGAGATAATAACGATCTCATTCGGGAGCAAATTCAGACATACAGCGGTACTGTAGGAGAAATGGCTCAACCATTCCATGTTTATCTTTTACATACATCTGAAGAATATCATCGATACACAAAGTCGATAGCAAATGTCACTTATGGTAATCCTTTTTCTGAACCTACTCAGATATATTCCAATGTGACCAATGGTCTTGGCTGTTTTGGATCATACACAGGATCTTCGGTCTATCTCAATCCCTGAAAACGATCTCACCGTTGACAACGGTGAGGAGCACTTTGGTGTTGAGTATTGAATTTTCCTGACATTCAAGAATATCCTGATCAAGCATTACAAAATCTGCCAGTTTACCGATTTCAAGACTGCCTTTTTTGTTTTCTTCAAAATTGGCTATAGCAGCCCAGATTGTCATACCACGCAAGGCATCTTCACGAGTCAGAGCATTCTCCGGCTGAAATCCGTTTTCAGGTAACCCAGACTTGTCCTTTCTAACTACTGCGGCGTAAAATGTGTTGATAGGCGAAATACCTTCTACAGGAAAATCTGTTCCCAAAGCGACCATTCCAAGTTGTTCTTTCAACTCCCTGTATGTGTATGCTCTTTTCATTCTGTTGAGACCAATTCGTTGAATTGCCCAAGGCATATCGCTTGTGGCGTGAGTGGGCTGGATGCTCGGTATGATGTGATTTTCACCGAATTTGTTGATGTCGTTCATGTGAACTACCTGTGCATGCTCTATGCGCCATCTGTGATCGCTGGAGTCTCCTGCTATTTCAGCATATATATCCAACATGACCCGATTGGCACTGTCCCCGATAGCATGGGTGCACATCTGAAATCCACGCTGGTAAATTTCATAAGCTCGTTTTCTGAAATAATCAGGACTTTGCAGCATGGTTCCATAATGCGGCTTTGGCAATACATCACTGTATGGTGCAAGCAGACAGGCGCCCCGTGATCCCAACGCTCCATCTGAATAAAACTTAAAGGCTCGAACCGTAAGTCTGTCTGTTGTGTCAATTCCGTATTTCAGATAATGATCGAAATTTGCCTGATCATCGCTGAGCATGGCATAGATGCGCATTTTCAGCTTGCCTTCAGCCTGCATTTTTTTGATGAGATCAACTTCTCGTTTCATCAATCCTGCGTCATCAACTGTTGTGAGCCCCGAAGCGAAGCAATTTCTTTCGGATTCCGTCAAGGCAAGCATATCATCTTCATCCGAATAGGCTGGAAGAATGTCTTCAACGAATTTCATTGCATTGTCAATCAGAATACCACGATTGAAGTCAATTTCGCCACCGCTCACTTGTTGCCCGGGAGTGATTTTTGCAAGTTCAAGTGCCTTGCCATTGACAAGCATGGCGTGACCGTCTACACGGCGGAGTACTACCGGTGTTTCGGGAAACAACGAGTCAAGCTGCGATCGATCCGGGAATTCCTGCACAGTCCAGTCGTTTTGATCCCATCCTCTTCCTATGATCCATCCCCTTCCATTTTTAGGTTGAAATGATTTCAGTCTTTCAATCACCTCGCTGAAAGATTTGGTTTCGATCAGATCTACATCCTGCAGCATCCTGCCATATGCAAGAAAATGACAATGTGCATCGATGAACCCGGGATAAACAAATCTTTTACCGGCATCAATGGTTTCCTTTGCATTGTATTCATTAAGTATATCGCGCTCCGGACCAATAGCAACGATCTTCCCATCTTTGATGGCCATGGCTTCTGCTATTGAAAAGCTTCCGTCCACCATGTAAATGCGGGCGTTGTGGATGATCAGATCTGCTTCTTTGTTCTTGAACCTGCACGCTGAAAGGCTACAGGCTATGATCAGGAATAGGTAACTAATTTTGATTGGCATGGTTAAGATTGTCGGTGAAATGTTGTGGCATTGGCTTGAGCCGAAGGCATGATCACGAGGTCATTGATGCATACATGTTGTGGTCTGGAAATAATAAACCATGCCGCATCTGCAATATCAGAGGCGCTGAGTGGTATAAAGCCTTGATATACTGCTTTGGCTTTGGATTCGTCGCCGCCAAACCGTACGAGACTGAATTCTGTTTCTGCAGCTCCGGGTACAATTTGGGAGACTCTGATATGATGTGGCAGCAGATCTATCCGCATGTTTTTGGTAAGACCGTCTACTGCAAATTTCGATGCGCTGTAAACGTTCCCGCCACTATAGGCTTCTTTACCTGCAATAGATCCAATGTTGATGATGGTTCCTTTTTTACATTCAATCATCATCGGTACCACTACCTTGGTTACGTACAATAGCCCTTTCAAATTGGTGTCGATCATCTGTTCCCATTGACTCATATCTCCACTTTGTATGGGTTCTTTGCCAAGCGCCAATCCTGCATTGTTGATCAACACCTCCGGATTACGCCACTCTTGACCGAGAGATTCAAACGCTTCTTGCACTTTATGGAATTCTCTTACATCGAATCGCAGGTATTTTACTTTCACACCGAATTTCGATTCAATTTCCGAGCTGAGTGATTGCAGTCTGTCCGATCTGCGACCTGTAATGATCAGATTCCAGCCTTCTTCCGCCAGTTTCGTTGCAATCGCTTTGCCGAATCCGGAGGTTGCGCCAGTAACTATAGCGACCGGGTTTAACTTATTCATTCAGCCTTTTTATTTCTGTTACCAGGAAAATGCCTTGCCCCATGAAACCTTCTACTTCAACTTCTTCATTCACATATCCTTCGAAAATCTCGGTCGCAAATTCTTTATTCTCTTTTAAACCCAGCCGGATATTGCTTTTATCGGTTTCCAGAATATAGGCGTCCTGTTCGTTGCGGGTACCCGGCTGAATCAGGGTTCTCATGATAAAGCCGGTGTGTTTCTGTTTGTTTTTATTGATGTACATGTTCTGCTATAACGAGGCCAAGATAAGCAGGGAAATTGCAATAGAACCGAATGGCAGAAGGTCGGCATTTAGTTTTTGGCAGAAACCCTTATCCTCGACTAACTTTGCAACTTTCTGAATAAGATCATTTTGGACGGAGATTTATGCAATTCAACATCACCAAAGAGCTTTTATCTGAGCTCCGCGAATGGATTGCGGAAGGGCAGGATACTGCCATTGCTCAGGCCATAGCTGATGCGCATCCCGCCGATATCGCTGAACTCATCAATGAGCTCAGGCGAGAGGAAGCCGTTTACGTATACAAAGTATTAGATGAAGAGCGCGCAGCAGAGGTTATGCTCGAACTGGACGATGATGTTCGGGAGAAACTACTTTCAAGTCTTACCAGTCGTGAAATTGCTGAGGATCTGATCGAGAATATCGATTCAGATGATGCGGCCGACGTCATTGCTGAACTACCTGAGCAAAAACAGGAAGAGGTTATAGCATTGCTGGAGGATGAAGAACAGGCAAGCGATATCATCGATCTGTTAACCTACGAAGAAGGTACAGCCGGAGCTTTGATGGGTACCGAGCTTGTAAAAGTGAATCAGAACTGGACGGTTTCTCAGGCTATACGCGATATGCGCAAACAGGCTGAAGATATCGAAAACATATATACGATCTACGTGGTGGATGACCACGACGTTTTGATGGGTACTTTAAGTGTCAAGTACATGCTTTTTCATGTGTCCAGTCTGCGAACAACCATCCGTGATCTATACAAACAGACGAAAGTTCGTTCGGTGGCAGTGGATACACCTGCGGAAGATGTTGCCAAGATTATGGAGAAGTACGACCTCGTGGTGCTTCCGGTGATTAACAGCAACGGAGCTTTACTCGGTCGAATTACAATCGATGATGTGGTAGATATTATCAGAGAAGAGGCGGATAAGGATTACCAGATGGCCAGCGGTATATCAGAAGATGTTGAATACAGCGATAATATCATCACGCTGACACGAGCCCGATTGCCCTGGTTGCTCATCGGTATGGCTGGTGGAATGATCAGCGCCAATATCATTGGTGTGTTTGACATTGGACAATATCCCCATATGGCCATATTCATGCCCCTCATTGCTGCGATGGGCGGAAATGTGGGAGTGCAGTCTGCTGCGCTTGTAGTAAAAGCGCTGGCAAATCGCAGTGCCCTTGATGAATCTTTGTGGCAGAAGTTGTGGAAAGAACTCCGTGTGGGGCTGGTGAATGGCCTTGTTTGTTCAAGCGTTATACTCGGAGTGAGTCTTCTTTTTCACATGGATCTTTCTCTTTGTATTACTGCCAGCATAGCATTGTTTTTCGTGATCATCTTCGCCAGTTTCTTCGGAACATGGATACCTATGACACTGAATAGATTTAAGATAGATCCAGCTCTGGCAACCGGTCCGTTCGTTACAACTCTCAACGATATCTTTGGACTGATTATCTACTTCACTGTCGGGCACTATGTGATGGCAAGAATTGGCGACGTTCATTGGAATGCAATGGCCGGTTTGCTTTTCAGGTGAAGAATATATTCAGTTAAATGCGCTCAGGATTTTGTCGGCGAGCACATCACTTAGCTTGAAGTATGATTCATGTGTCCAACCTGCAATGTGTGGTGAAAGAATCACATGAGGTGAAGAAATAAGATAGCGCATGGCATCTGCATCTGCTGTGTTCTCGAGGCCTTCGAGAGAAACCTTTTCATATTCGATGACATCCAGACAGGCGCCTTTAACCCTGCCTTCTTTCATAGCTTTCACAATCGAAGAAGTATTGGCATTCTTGCCTCTTGCCGTGTTAATGAATACGATAGGTTTGTCGAATTTTTCGAAAAAATCATCATTGGCGTAATAGCGAGTCTCATCATTTAGCGGTAGGTGTAGACTAACAATATCCGCGCTTTTAAAGATTTCTTCCAACGATGCTTCTGTTACAAATTCATCGGAATAGTTCTTTTTGTATTTGTCATAGGCGATCACCTTTGCTTTGAAACCTTTCAATTTTTCTGCCAGTGAACTACCCATGAGTCCATATCCAATAATACCAATTGTCTTTCCTGAAATTTCATTTCCCCGGTTCTCTTCACGCGGCCATTTCCCTGCTCTTACATCATGATCTGCCTGCCGCAGATTGTTCAGCAACATAAGCAGCATGCCAATTGTATGTTCCCCAACCGCATCTCTGTTGCCTTCCGGTGAATTGATTACAAGAATTTTCCTTTCTGCAGCATAGGCAATGTTAATGTTTTCCAGACCTGACCCACTGCGGGCAATAAATTTGAGTTGTGGCGCCGCATCAATAAATGTCTGGTCTATTGTTATTCTCGAGCGAACAACAACGCCGAAATAACCTCCCAGTGAATGAAGCATCTCATCTCTCGGCATGTCATATCGCAGATCACATTGGAAGCCTGATTTTTCAAGGCGCTCGCGAAGAATGTCATGAACTGACTCTATAAAAAGTACTTTGCGCATGTTCCGCGAATTTAAGTGACATCTCCGTTCGGTCAAGTGATGTCCTTTTATTCCTTATCAATCCTTGACTTGTGACTTCTGTATGGTGTTTGGCAGTTTTTGATCTTTGAAATTCGACTTTCAGGCATCAGGAAATGAAAGGAAGATTCAAAATCACTGGTTACTCAATTCTAATTCTGGAATAGGGAAGTAGAGATGCATCTAGTCTTGGCGTCTTTCTTCGAAAAATTGTCGCAACAATTGTGCACATTCGGCTTCCATTACGCCTCCGGTTACTTCAGATTTAGGATGGACAATGCCTTGTCCGTTTTTACTGTGTGATCCGAACTTGGTGTAGCCACGTTTTTCGTCATATGCGCCAAACACTATCCGACCAACTCTCGTGTTGTAGGCAGCACCGGCGCACATCACACAAGGTTCAAGAGTTACGTACAAAGTGCACTCGTGCAATGACTTTCCTCCAAGATACTCAGATGCTGATGTAAATGCCTGCATTTCTGCATGAGCCGTGAAATCGTGCAGCCGCTCAGTAAGATTATAACCCCTTGCAATCACCTGACCTTTGCTTACAATGACGCACCCAATGGGAACCTCGTCTGCATCATAGGCAATCATGGCTTCCCTCAGCGCCATCTTCATGTATTTCAAATCTGTTTCTGTGATTTCACTCATGTATGCAAAGCTATGATTTTGTTGCTATCTGCTTTAGTTCATCTATTGATATCAACTGCAACTGATCCTGAGATAACTGGCAGTGCCCTCCTTTGCGATTGTGGTAAAGTGCGAGGTATGATTGCTCCGTCTGTCCGGGTGTTGGAACCAATATCGCTTTTCTGCCCAGGAAATACAGATCCATGATGGTTGAGTAACCTGAACGACACAAGATGTATTGGCTCTTTCGAATTTCTTCATGAAACTTGTCGTGTTTCAAATGTGGAACGATGAGGAGATTGCTGATATGCTCAGTACTAGTTGCTTCGGTTCTACCTTCAATCAGGATCGATGGTTTTGAATAACCAGAGAAAAGCTTAACCATGAGATCACGGAATTTGGTTCGTGCCGGTTCCGGACCGGATAGCACAATCGCAAATTCATATTCGTAAAACGAAGAGATTGACTCAGTATTGACTGGTGTTTCATTGGAATAAACGTCTTCATCCGGAATGCCATTGAAAACACCGAAACGGGATAATGGACCAATGTAACGTACATTGTTAAACCTGGTTTTTCCATGGCTCAGCCGGCCGCTCAGATTGTTGTCTCCTGCGAAGTCCGGCACCAGACAAAGCGAGAATTGTTTTATGAACCATTCGTTTGCGAAAGTTGTGATGATACGCAGCATGCCCGGTGCAGGAATGAATAACTGGTGAGTCATGAAATAAGAAGTAACGGCTTCATGGTAGAGTCCATACCTGTTGTCGCTGATGACCCAATCTATTTTTTCCTTCTTAATGAGCTTTGCCAGCCAGTTATGTTCTGCGCGAATTACCCTTAGAATTCGGATAGAGTTTTTTAAAAAATGTGATGTGAAATTTTCATGTTCCGGATACTTGATGTTATAATCCGGAATGTCTGTGAAGATTTTCAGATCAGGGAATTCGGTACGCAATAGCGCGGCACTTCTGCCATTGGATGCGAGTAGCACGGTGTGACCATTATCCTTGTAGTGTCTGATCACAGAAATGCATCTGGAAGCATGACCCAGGCCCCAATCAAGTGGCGCTATTAGAATTGTTCTTTTCAAGGATTTTTCCATTTCACAAGTGCGAACATATCAATGTCAGGATCAGTAATTCCATTTTTTGTGAAAAGAATCGTAGAAGTTGAATCCAAGTTTAAATTCTAATCGTGCTTTGTTCCAGGTGGATTCAGCTGTGCAGGCGTAGATTCCAATTCTGAACAACTCTTCACGAATTCGGATAGCTCGTTCAAGTCCTAAGTAAAATTCAGTATGAAAAAAATCCTGATCAGGAATGCTCAGGAAAGCTGCTCCGGCTGCTTCCGTCAGCTTGAGCTTCCTGATGAGCGGAATTTTGTTTAGCAGTATTCCGTTGAAATGATGAAAATAATTTCCGCGAAGGAATGTATTCGGTGTTGATAGGGTAGGGCCGAGCAACTGGAAGGAACGCAGTGGATCTGAAAAGAAAAAAAAATCTGATCCCCGGAAGTAGCGGTGCTCAAGAATGCGCAGATTTGTTTTATTAAAGAATGAACCTCCGAGTACTGACCATTCCATATTGCCCAACCTGCCCAGCTCTTTTTCATGGTGTATTCCCAGTTCTACATAATCGAAATTAATTTCACTGCGGAATAGCCCCGGTATTCCTTTCCTATAAACGATATTGAGTTCTGGATACTTAGAACCGAGTAATATTTTTTTCTTCTTTTTGATGATATATTTCTGTTTGAATCTGTACTTGAGATCTAACCGGAACTCAGATTTGATGTAGCGATTGAAATCAATTGGTTCATTGATGTCTCCAAACAATTGCTGCGACCATTGATCCTGCGCCATGTTGCTGATTGGTTTCTGGTCAGAAAATTCAAATGTCAGTTCTGCAAACAAGCCATTGATAATTTCCATCCGCTGCGCAATGCTCACCATTTGTGTCCTAACGTAGTTGCTTCGGCTAAATACAGACCCCAGCGATGCGTAAGTGTTGATCATGTCGTAGTAGTCGCCTGCTCGTATATAGGTTCTGACGAATTTCTTTGGATAATAAGTCAGGCCAAATCCAGCCTTTCCTCTGATGTCCTTGTTCCTGAAACCATAGTCTAACATACCATCGGTTTCAAGCAGGAAATCATTGCTGAATTCTTTTTCGTAATTGCCACCAAGTCTGTGTCTGTATCCTCCAATACCAACAGGATTTATCTGCATAATCAGTGGATTGATGAAAATCGACTGCTTTTTGTAGTGGTTTCTGAATCCAACACCGTAAAGGATAAAATCCATAAACCGGACTTTGTTATATGAAGAGTCTTTCTCTTCGTAATACTCAGGGCTGCTGAAATATCGTTGAAGACTGTCGCATTGATGAGCATACTGAATCTCCAGAGCATTCATAGCAAGGGGTCTTTCCTGCAACCAATAAATAGAATCACGATCAAAGGCCAGGTCATTGTATAAAATCGTTTCATCTGAAAATCTGAACGCAGAAACTTCCTCCATAATATTCTTATTCCTCAGGATTATCTGTGCTTTGATATCTGCAGTGCCATCGCGAATGGTGTAGTCTATTGTTAGATTTTCAATGTAGTAGCTTTTTGTCTGCTCATTGGAATAATCAATAGCTACCTCGAGATTTTGGAAAAAGCGCAGAGCATGTTTTGGAAGTGTTACCTCAGCATTCTCAAGTGCCCAGTTGTCTTCACGAATATGCATGATGCCTGAAAAAAGTGTTTCGCCGGGGAATAGCGGTGAAAAACGTATGACAAAAATTTTAGTGGAATCATCGAACATTATTCCATCCAGGTCAAATCGGTAACTTAGCAAAGCACCCTCTCCAATGGGCGAAAGGACTTTTTGTTCGGTCAGACCCGGCAGGTCAAGCATCCGTCTGTACAAATTGAATTCCTGATATCCGGTATAGGATCTGAGAATGTAATTATCGTCGTATGAATATTGTTGCGGAAGAATATCCGGCTCACCATATTCTATACTGATTGAAGTGCCTCCTCCGCGCATTGATGGGGGATTGGGACGGAAGTTTTGATGAGCAGTGATTTCCTCATTGAATTTATCCGGTGCAGAATACTTGACCTTGCTTATGGATTCTGTTAAATCGGTTTGATAGGTTTTGCGTGGTCTTTCTTTTGTTTTTAGTTCAAGATATACACTGTCACGACCATATTCTGAAGTATCAGGCATGGTCTTCTGAAGCGAAATTTTCGAGTAACTGTCATATGAAACGCTCTGATTTTTTCCAAGATGTTTTGTTCTGGACTCAATGGCATTTTTTACCACTTCTCTCGCCAGATCTCTGGTGTCGGAATAGATTTCAATAGACCTCAATTCTGCAGGATTTTCGCGCAAAATGATGTCGATTGTTTTGATTTTTCCGGCTTCTACCTGAATCACTTCTTCATGGTCAAAATGGCCTATGAGGTGGCAAGTGAGTCTGTATTGGCCCTCTGAAAGCTTGATCTGATATTTGCCGCTTTCATCAGCAGTGCCCCCGAACGTGAGACCGGTCTTCACGTCGGTGCATCCTAGAACTGCATACATCGCTGGGTCCCCGTTTGAAGTGAATACCTTACCCTTGAGTAAGGATTGTTGAGAGTGTAGTACTTCAAAGGATAATATTAAGAACAGTATGAGAGCGCAGCGCGGCATGTCTTACTTGACGATATTGGGGATGAAAAGTTACTGCCAATAACAAACCCCGGCGTACCGGGGTTTGTAAAAATTATTTGAAGCGCACTCGAATCAATCACAATCGAGAAATGTAAATGACTGGAAAGGAGGCGCCGATGTGTAAACGAAACCAGGCTTCAGCGCATAAAATTTAAGCGTTTTAAAATCAAAAGTTTCTGAGAGCAAACCTTCGAAAATGTCTTCGGGAATGAATGTGATTCTGAAGAATCCTGGTTTATCAGGACCAACAGGCCTCATCTTTAAGGCAGGAGTTGATGTGGTTAATTCAGGCGTTGTATAGTTTACACCGACAAAAACACTCTGCTCGGCACGTATGAATAGATAACAATCGTCATCTCCAAGATTTTGCATGGATGCATTTGTTTCCTGATTGTTGTCGTAGGTAATGGAAAGGTAATCATCTGTCTTGGCTATTTCCGGGAATATGCAGTAAAGCTCATCACAAAGTCTTGGGATGATGTTGATTTTTAAGTCCTCAGTTTTGGCTTCACCGGGATAAGAATCTTCATATTCTTTTCCGTTCTTGAGTTTCGCCAGACAAGAAATACCTTTTGTGAAAAATGAAGTCGCATCAACACCGTAGAACGAAGTAGGTTTGAACCGAATACTATAAAGCTTGTCGCCGATTTTGTTCATTTTTAGTGCCTGATTCGAGTTTTCCCATTGTCCATTGCCTACAGTAGGTTCAGCTGGTTGCCAGGACCACAGATATACTGAATCATCTGGATGATCATTCAAAATGGCATTCAGGGCGTTGTTGTTGGATCCATCTGTTGTCAAGGCAACGTTTATGTACAATGTGATTGTATCATTTTTTCCTGTAGGAGATGGCTGAACATAAGCAGCCTGGGATAACCCCAGTAATGCGGCTAGAAAAAACGTTATGGATAGCGATGTTCTTTTCATTGTATTATTCATTCACGCGGTTAAAAGTAAATCTGTAGATAGCTGAGATTGTTTTGACACCTTCAGCGTCTGTGCAGCTATTCTCTAGTTCTATTTCGAGCAAATTGTCGCGCTCCGTAACAACAGAGCCAAGCAGTGTTTCTATGGTGTCTGTGGAATTGTAAAGAAACAGGTATGTCGGGAATTTGTCATTGTCAAATGCCCAGGTGCCACCAGTTCCGAAGTAGTTCTTGCCCGGCCCCGCCTGCACGGTGTAGGTCTTATCATCTCTGTTGAAATTCAGTCGGGTCGGAGTCTCTCCAGGAACAACGTAGAACTCGGTTAGATCACGCTCTTCTCTAATCGGATTGTTTGGATCCTGCTGTTCGAATGATGATACTTCCCAGTTGCCATTTAGTCCGGCTACTTTATCTGATGGATCACCCAACTCTCCTTCCAGTTCAGGTTTACATGAACTCAAGGCGACGGTGATTGCCAGTATGCTGTAAATGTGGTTTTTCATGCTTAACAAATATCGTTTTAATTTCGAATTAGTTACTACATCCTCCTTCTTCATTGAGTTCGAATCCTATCACAGTGGATTCTGCATTGGGGAACTGAATCGCCATGCCTGGACAGTTATAAGGAGCGCCTCGGATAATGATGTTTTCGCCCATGGCACCTCTTCTTCTCAATTGTTCTACATACTTGCCTTCTCCTATGGTTTCAATTCTGTATTGGCGTCTTGCCTGCTCAACTATTTCCTCAGCGCTTGCATTCTCTGGAACTTCATTCGTTCCGGGTTCGAAAGCCCTGTTTAGGATATCGTTGATGTCCTGACGGGCCTGTGTCAAATTACCGCCAGGTCTTTCAGCTTCGGCTTCGGCCCGGATAAGTTTTAGTTCAGTCAGGTGAATGATCGGAATACTAAATGTCTGAGTTGTATAAAACTTCTTGAGGAATGTCCGGTTATTAGCTTCTTCTGTCCATGCCGTGATTCTTTGATCAGCCTGATTCAGGTTGAGAAAGGTAACAAACTCTTCGCTGAGAATCAATTCAGCTATTCCATTGTTGACCTGATAATTGCTTACAAAAGACCCGTTGCGTCTGTCAATTGCAAGACTACCGCTTCCGGGATCGTAGATAGTGGAAACTGTTCCAAAAACGAATTCTGAAGTCATGTTGTTTCCCTGCTCTACCAATGGATATCTGTCGAGACCCGGGATCAATGAGTAAAGTCCGGAGTTGATCACGTCGTTGCAATTACCAATGGCATTATCATAATCATTCATCAGAAAATACACGTTGGCAAGCACTCCGGATGCACTGTATTTAGTGGCATAAATAGAATTTGTTTCAGGCAGATTTGATTGAGCAAACTTGAGATCTTCAATCACAAAGTCGTAGACTTCTTTCACAGTGCTTCGCTGAAGCGGATCAGCAGCAGCCTTGTCACGAATAGGTATACCCGGATGTGAATTGTCTGTATCGCTGTCGTATGGTTGCGCCCACAACTTCACAGCAGACCAATGGCAAAACCCACGAAGAAATCTGGCTTCAGCAATGAGGCGTGTTTTTTCGCTTTCGCTGATATCGGGAATCAAATCAATGTTATCAATGAGTGTATTGCATCTCCAGACAACGGTGAATAAATCCTGATAAACTTTGTTCGTCGTTCCATTGAAAAATGTTGTCTGCCTGGCATAAACCGAACGAAGATCATTGTTTGTATTTGGCTGCGAAAGGTTTTCAGAAAGAAGTTCAGAAACTGATTGAATTCTTCCGTCATACAAATTTGCCAATGCATCGTAACAGCTGTTGAGCGTTTCCTGCGCATCACCGGCAGTATTGAAGAGGTCTTCTCTGAGACTTCCTGTTGGTGGCTGATCAAGCCATTTCTTGCAAGAAACCATCGGAAGCGTGAAGAGCAGTGCTATGATAATTGTCTTTCTCATGTTTTTCCTGTATTAGAAACTTGCGTTAAGGGTTAAGAAAAAGCTTCTCTCCTGCGGAGGTGTGAGATAGGTCACATTCGGACTCAGGTTGCGGTCTTGCGGATTCTCAAAGTCTCTTACCAGTTCCGGATCAAGTCCCGGGAAATTGGTAATTACAAAAAGATTCGATGCTGCAAACGAAAGATTCAAACCTCTGATGGCGCTTTCCGGTTTCATCGTGAAATTGTAACTGAGAGATATGTTCTTGAGTCGGAGGAAGTCTGCATCGTAAATGAACAAGGTGGTGTTCCACCATGGATTTCCGATCTGCATACCATATGTAGTTTCAAGCAAGGTCTGGCGTGGATAACGCGCATCATCCCCCGGTTCCTGCCAGCGATCAAATTTGTCGGTGCGCATGTTCCAATCTGTTGTTATACCTAATTGGCGCTTTCCGGATGAATCGAATATTTTCGCACCCAGACTGTAGGTGAAGAACACGTTAAGTCCCCAGTTGCCATAATTGAAATTGTTGGTTATTCCGCCGTATCCCTTTGGCAAACCGGCACCTGCAAACTGGCGGTTGTTGAGGTCGTAGTTAAAGGTGGTGTTGCCATTCAAATCGTAGTAGGTCGGGCGGCCTGTCTCACTATCAACGCCTGCAAAATGTACAAGGTAGAATGAACCGACAGGCTTACCAATCTGAACGCGTGAATCGTTAGTGCCTCCGCTCAAAGCATCAGGTGTGAAATTACCAATACTGACTACTTCATTCGTGTTGCGTGAAATATTCAATTCAGTATTCCACTGCAATTTGCTTTTTGGATTCAGGTTGTTCGATTTGATAGTGAATTCAACACCATGGTTCAAAAGCTCTCCTGCATTCGACCAAACATTGGAGAATCCTGTGCTGGTTTGAACGTTGTATTGCAGAAGAACGTCTGATGTGTTTTTTCTGTAATAAGCAATTGTTCCGGAGATGCGGTCGCTCCAAAGACCATACTCAAGTGCAGCATCCCACACGCGCGACGTCTCCCATTGCAAGTCAGGGTTGCCAAGCTGAGTCTGGTATCTATAAGACAATCCGCTGTATCCGCCCGGAGCAACTGACCAGGTTTCATACTGCGCTGAGCGCGGGATATCTGCATTTCCGGTTAACCCCCAGCTTGTGCGAAGTTTGAGGAAAGTTAAAGTTTTATTCTCCTGAAGGAATGATTCTTCACTCAATATCCAGCCCACAGAAGCACTAGGGAATGTTCCCCATTTGCTGTTCGTTCCGAAACGTGATGAAGCATCGGTACGCGCCACAAGTTGAGCATAATATTTATTCGCAATGGAATAATTGAAGCGGGTGAAAAAACCTACAAAAGTGAATCGCTCAGAGAATGAACTGCCATATTGTGCAGCAATGGTGTCATTATCTATTTCAGAGGCCGTCGGTAAGGCACCTAGCAATGGATATCTGATCTGAGAATAGCCTCTTGTCGTAGAGCTCTGAACTTCACTGCCTGCCATGAATGAAACGCGGTGATCTTCTTTATAAGTTTTATTATAATTGATCGTCGCATTGGTATTCCAGTTTGTAATCCAGTTCGGGAATTTTTCCGCATAGTCCTGCAGATTACCTACATTGATTCCAGCTGGCAAATACTTCATTTCCGCCTGATCCAGATAATCTAATGCTCCGGTCGCCCGTATCGACCAATCATCTGTCAGCAGATAGGTGAAAGCTTGATTGAGCACAAGGCGTTTATCAATATTCACCCATTTGCGAAGTTCTCGATAAGCAACCGGATTGGAATAACCATTGTTCCACATGAAGAAATTGGTACCTGTGGTGTCGTAAACCGGGAAGTATGGCAATGCAGTAGACATGGCTTCTCCGATACCACCGCTCCATGCAGCATCAGCTCTGTGGTTGATACTATGTGTATAAGATGCACCCGTCTGTGCAGTGAGTTTCTTGAATGGCTGATAATCCAGATTGATCCGCGCTGTATTTCGGATAAATCTGTTTCCGATCACATAAGAACCATTGTCTTCGTTGCCCAGACTACCGAACAACTTGAATTTGTCTCTCACATAATTAAGACCAATGTTGTATGATTGCTTAATACCGGTATGGGTCAATTCATCAAACCAATCTGTATTGTACTGGCTTGCTTCTTTGTATTTCGCTTCGCGCACTTCAGGTGTATCTTCAGCTCTTGAGTAACCAGGTAACCAAACATATCCTGTTCCGCCATCATTCTCATATGCTTCCTGACGCATCTGCAAATACTCATCCGTATTCATCATATTTGGTTTTGCTGAAACCGAAGATGTTCCAACTCGAACGCTTAAATCAACGCTCAACCCTTTTTGCTTACCACGCTTGGTTGTAATTAGAATTACACCATTAGCTCCGCGTGAACCATAAATTCCTGTTGACGCTGCATCCGTCAAAACATCGATGCTTTCGATATCATTTGGATTGAGAAACGTCAGTGGATTGTTGTTCATTCCCCCTGAATTACCTCTCGTGAAAGGATTCTGTGTAACAGGTATACCATCCACAACGTAAAGAGGATCACCACCAGCGGATATTGAACTCAC
>JBEIHH010000028.1:0-27665 GCA_040381475.1 Crocinitomicaceae bacterium
ACACCTTCGAATACTCGCACTTGCTCGTTTCGGGTGCTCACCGTGGGGGTGACCACGGCTGTGCGCCCGAAACTTGCGCGAGTGCTCGTCTTCTTTGGTGTTTTGAATCTCATGAACGAAATCGACTGCATAATCCGGGTTGAAATGAGGTGTATTTGAGCACTGAATCTTGTTGTGATATTCCGCGCAAAAAGCAATTTCGCTTTGTCTACGCAGCGTGCCGGAGTTTGTATCTGTGGCTTACCTTCGCACCTTTCAAATTCAAATATGTCAGACAAAAGAATACGCGTGCGTTTTGCCCCAAGCCCTACAGGGCCGCTACACATGGGTGGGGTGCGCACGGCGCTATACAACTATCTTTTTGCCAAAAAACACGGAGGAGATTTCATTCTCCGAATTGAAGATACTGATCAGGGGAGATTTGTACCAGGTGCTGAAGAATACATCATTGAGTCTCTTCGCTGGTGCGGGATTAACCCCAATGAGGGCGTTGGCTTTGGCGACGGTCCACACGCTCCGTACCGTCAAAGTGAGCGTAAACCTCTCTTCCGTCAATACGCAGAACAGCTCGTGCAGTCAGGTCATGCATATTATGCTTTCGACACGGCCGAAGAAATGGAAGCTCTGCGCAAACAAGCTGAAGCAGAAAAAAGAACTTTCTCTTACGATTCTTCCAGCCGCAACAATCTGCGCAATTCAATTGCACTTTCTGCAACAGAAGTGCAGGCCCTGATTGATTCGGGCACACCGCATGTCATAAGATTGCGTGTTCCGCAAAACGAAGAAATTCATATTCACGACCTCATTCGCGGTGAAGTTGTTTTCAAATCTGATCTTGTCGATGATAAGGTATTGCTGAAAAGCGATGGCATGCCTACGTATCATCTCGCACACATTGTGGATGATTACCTGATGGAAATCACCCATGCCGTGCGTGGTGAAGAATGGCTGCCAAGTGCGCCGGCCCATATTCTGATATATAAATATCTCGGATGGGAAAATCAAATGCCACAATACGCGCATTTACCGCTTTTGCTGAAACCAGACGGCAATGGAAAACTCAGTAAACGAGATGGAGATCGACTCGGGTTTCCGGTATTTCCTCTCGATTGGCAGGATCCCGCCACCGGCGAAAAATCGGCAGGTTACCGTGAACGCGGATATTATCCTGAGGCTTTTGTAAATATGCTTGCATTCCTCGGTTGGAATCCCGGAACGGAACAGGAAATTTTTTCACTGGAAGAATTGTGTCAGCAATTTTCCTTTGAACACATTCATAAAGCAGGAGCAAAATTCGATCCTGAAAAAGCCAAATGGTTCAACGAGCAATATCTGCGCAACAAATCAGATCAGGAACTTGGTGAAAGTATCCGTGAAGATGTGATGACGAAATTTGGATATGATGCAAACGACCCGCGAACCCAAGCTGAATATCTTCAAAAAGCTGCGGGATTGCTTAAGCCACGTGTACAATTTCAGCATGAAATGGTAGAGACAGGAAACTACTTATTCGCTTCGCCAACTTCATACGATCAGCAGGTGATTGATAAAAAGTGGAAACCAGGACTTGAAATATTTTTTGAAGCACTGTGTACTTCATTTAGTTCAGCTCAAAATTTTGGTGTCAGTGATGTTGACACCCTGATA
The DNA here is from genome assembly GCA_040381475.1 of Crocinitomicaceae bacterium. GTDB lineage: Bacteria > Bacteroidota > Bacteroidia > Flavobacteriales_D > Sanyastnellaceae > JAIBBG01. The sequence goes on from JBEIHH010000028.1 coordinate 1,648, forward strand.
AAAGATACTTCTGCCGCACAACAGATAAAAACAGGTGACATCATGCAATTATTTCGTGTGATGATCAGTGGACAAGCCGGCGGTGTTGACCTTACCGGAATGGTGGCACTTCTGGGAAAAGAAGAGGCCGTTAGCCGCATCCGGAAGGCACTTTCAATTATTAAAAAGTAAAAAGCAATTCAACAATGGACATACAGAGAGGTCCCAATTTTCTTGAGGAGATCATAGCAGAGGATATAAAAAACGGCAAACATGAAGGGCGTGTGCTCACGCGTTTTCCTCCAGAGCCGAATGGATATCTGCATATTGGTCATGCTACATCCATTTGTCTGAATTTTGGTCTTGCCAAGGAATTCGGCGGTAAAACCAACCTGCGGTTCGATGATACCAATCCGGTAACTGAGGACACCGAATATGTTGACAGCATCAAAAACGACATCAAGTGGCTTGGGTTTGAGTGGGCGGAAGAATTATATGCAAGCGATTATTTCGAAACCTTGTATGAATATGCAGTGAAGTTGATCAAAATGGGGCTCGCCTATGTGGATGACAGCACAGCGGAGCAGATTGCCGCCATGAAAGGCACACCAACAGAGCCCGGTAAAGACTCACCATTTCGGAGCAGAAGTGTTGAAGAAAATCTTGATCTGTTCGCGCGTATGCGTGCAGGTGAATTCAAAGACGGTGAAAAAACACTGCGTGCAAAAATTGATATGTCATCTCCCAACATGCATTTGCGCGATCCGCTGATGTACCGAATCAAACACGCGCACCATCATCGCACGGGTGACAAGTGGTGCATATATCCCATGTATGATTTTGCGCATGGTCAGTCAGACTCAATAGAAAACATCACTCACTCCATTTGCACATTGGAGTTTGAAGTTCACAAACCGCTTTACAATTGGTTCATTGAAAAACTCGGTATTTACCCAAGTCAGCAATACGAATTCGCGCGCCGCAATTTGAACTATACTGTGATGAGTAAACGCAAACTGTTGCAGCTCGTCAACGAAAAACATGTCAATGGATGGGATGATCCGCGCATGCCCACTGTAAGCGGATATCGCCGCCGCGGATACACACCAGAAAGCATCCGCAAGTTTTGTGATCTTGTTGGCATTGCCAGAAGAGAAAACGTGATTGATGTTGGCTTGTTAGAGTTTTGCATTCGCGAGGACCTGAACAAATCTGCCACACGCAGAATGGTTGTGCTGGATCCGGTGAAGCTGATCATTGATAACTATGAAGAAGGAAAAGTAGAAATGCTTCATGGTGAGAACAATCCTGAGATTGAAGGTGGTGGAGGTTTCAGAGAAATTCCATTTAGCAAAGAGCTTTGGATCGAGCGTGACGACTTCATGGAAAATCCGCCGAAGAAATTTTTCAGGCTCGGTCCTGGTTTGATGGTGCGACTCAAACATGCCTACATCATCAAGTGTGAATCGTTTGTGAAAGACGACGCTGGTAATATCAAAGAAATTCATTGTACCTATATTCCTGAAAGTCGCAGTGGCAATGACACCAGTGGCATCAATGTGAAAGGCACCATGCATTTCGTTTGCGCCAAACATGCGGTGCCAATTCAGGTCAATTTGTACGACCGGTTGTTCAAAGTTGAAAACCCTTCAGCCGAAGAAGGTGACTTCAAATCTTATATCAATGAAAATAGCCTGAAGGTGATTCACAATGCGATGGCAGAATCGGATCTGAAAAATGCTGCAGTCGGAGATAAATTTCAGTTCATCCGTCTGGGATATTTCACACCTGACATTACTTCAACACCACAAAAACTGATTTTCAACCGGACAGTTACATTGAAAGATTCGTGGGCGAAAGAGAACAAAGGATAGTAAAGATGTCGAAAATTTTTATCAATCAGATCCGCGTAAGAGCCAATCACGGCTGCTGGGAAGAAGAGGCCATCATCGGAGGTGATTACATCGTGGATGTAACTCTGGATCTTGATTTTTCCGAATCAGCCAAAGATGATGATCTGAGCAAAACGGCGGATTATGTTGTAGTCAAAGAAATTGTTTACCGTGAAATGGCCGTTCGATCCAAACTTATCGAAACAGTAGCGCACAGAATTCTGCAAAGCATCAAAACAGAAATTCCGCTTGTCGACAAGGCGTTGGTAAAACTGACCAAACTCAATGCACCCATGGGAGGACAAGTAGAGAGTGTGAGTGTCGAAGTTGATGGTTAATTATTGGTGACTGTAGTATACCTTTCTTGCAGTGCCATCATCATATATTTCAATGATGATGCCTTCGCCTTGAAATGAATTGGTAACATCCTCACCACGGAGACCGATTCTTTTCACAACAACTCGGTCTTGTAATGCCACTCTTGCTGAAATGGTGAATGAATATGTCTCTTTACCGTCGAAGTCAACCTGTTTCAAGCGATAGTAATAGACGCCAGGTAAAAGATCATTGTCCAAATACTTGTATTGAGATTCCTCAGACGAATAATAACTTCCCGACACGCGTGCAATTTCTGAAAACGTTCCATCGGCATCCGATCGTTCTATAGAAAAGTAAGCATTACCTGCCTCAGATGCTGTCGACCAGTTGAGTTCAACATTCCTGTTCTCAACCGATGCAGTAAAAGAACTGAGTTCAACAGGTAAGGCCAACACATTGACACCTGCAAGCGTGTATTTGCAATCCGCGTCAGCATTGCCGTCCATCACGAGATAAACTGTTTCTCCTGGAGTAAGACCCCCGATGGTTGCCGTAAAACCGGCGGTTGATAAGCCAGTCCATGTTACCTGCCCCAGTGGATTGGTTGGACCTGAAACGCTTTGTCCTCCGGTACAAACCTTCTGTCCGTAACAACCAAGATTTGTCAGTGAACCACATGCACCTTTGAAAATACCAAACTGGAAACCGCATCCGCCACCTGTACATGAAACATTGCTTCCGGTGATTTGGATTGATGTCGCATCAGCCACAAAAGAAGTCCATTGAGAGTTTTCCAGTGAGCCGGCACAAATTTCAGTTGATGCCGGATCATTGGAAGAAGGGTTGTCAAGTGATCCGCTGAAGCGACAATCACCACCATTGTACAAAGTCACAGGCGCCAGCCCGACATTGATGGCACCAGCGCATTGGTCAGATGCTTCATAAGCATCCGGCGTTGACATGCAAACCGTCATCGGTGTAGGATTATCAGACTGAATACACATGATATAATTCCCGCCTGGCAGGTACAAATTAGCGCCCAAAGCACTTTTACCGGAATAAGAAAATGGCTGGCCAACGAGCACATTCTCTACACATGCACCGCTATTGGTAACATATGAAGCACATCCTATGGTATAGGTAGACAACTGATACGTGCCACCGGTGGTGAAGCCACTAAAATCAAACTGAACACATTCACCATTTGAAGGGGCGGTGAATCGCACATAAGCACGTGGGTTTAATCCACCATTGCATCCCGTAAGTATTGAAGCACCGGCAATTGAAATGTTGAATGAAATGCAAGATCCGTCACTGATCAAAACCGGCGACGTACAATTATTCTGGGCATTGTAACTGCCTGAGAATAATGAGTACACCAACAATATGAAAACTCTAAGCTTCAACAGCTGAAAGGCTTTTAACAAAGATAACGCCAATAACTAAGCTTGTATACAAACTATTTCCGCGAAAAGGAGGCTCTGTGATCAATAGCCATAACGCAATTGCTTCAGCATCGGGCGAAAATGGTCAGGAATGTTGGTATTGGTGTGCATGTAATAACATGAGGTCAATTGATCGAACTCTGAAGCATCAAGCATGTTATCCTGAATCATGAAATGCTCACTATCGCTGCAGCTCATCACAAGACAGTTGCGGTCGGAATGATACATTTCCTCTTCAAAACGCCATCCTCTGCGGTCTTCCCGGAGGTTTATCGTTTCGATTTTTCCGTAGCTGAGCGCAGGAATGGCATAGGTGTCTATCCAACAGACTTTGCAGTTTTCGGCATAAACAACAAGATCAATATTTTGCTTTGCACAAGCCTCATTGATTCGATTAAAACGAGCCTTTATCCTTTCAACTTTTTCAACCACGACGCCGTGATCGCCAAAATTGAATTCAGCTGCAATACGTTGATCAACATTTCTTAATCCCAAAAAAAGCAACGCCAGACACAACAAATTCAATCCCATATTCGTCGCAAAGTGAAAATGAATATTGGCCTTTTCCAAAGACACTCCGGCTATGAGAGCAAATGCAACAGGCAGAGCCAAATACATGCGGCCCTGATGATAATATATTGATTGCATGCCATCTCCTACCCTTTCTGTTGCCAGAGTGATGAAAAAAAACAGGAGATAAATAATCAATCCGATTGTCATCCGGTACTTTTTATCTCTCAGGAAGAAGAAAAAGGAAATGACTATCATCGCAGCAAACAGCCAGGTCTTGTTGAAGAAATAATGATCCAGACGTTGTAATCTTTCAGTCCACTCTGCCCACTCAAAGGCAAATATCTTCTTCTTGTGGTAGTCATAAAGCGGATGAGAAGCATAAAACCAAAGCGTGTAAACCTTATAAAAAATTCCAACGATGCCGCCGCCAATTGCCATGATCCAGTTTTTTTCCCGGCTTTGCCACCAATCAAACAGAACGATTGGAACAGATAACATGACGGAATTTGGGTTGATCCAAAAACCAAGCGAAATTGCTAAAAACAAAACAAATTGTTTCCACTTATTCTCAGAAATCAGGTAGAAGAAATATCCCATTACCACAACGAATATTCCGTTGATGAATCCTCGTGGCATGGACATGATTAATTGAGCATCCGCTGCAATCAAAAATCCAATCAGAAGAAAACACCATGCAGCAACTGTGTTTCCCTTTCTCAGATTACCAATAGCGGGTAACAGAAAAATGAAGCAAGCCATGATGGATGTAATCAAAGGCACAGCAAATTCAACCGGCACATGAATAAGAAGCAGCGGCGCAGCCAACCAAGCTTCCAGATTGGAGTTGTAACTCTGCCCGTAAAAACAAGGTTCATGAAAATTTCCCTGAGAAGTTTCTACAGCCGCATTCCAAAGTGTGCATTGATCATGGTCTGCATAAATCAGGGCAAAATCAAAAAAAACCTTTCCTTTCAACAGAAGGAAAAAAATGCACGCCAGTAGAAATGGAATGTGTTTGCGCATTTGTTGCCGTTACGCGATCATCTCCCGCACGTTGGGGGAGATAAACAATTTGCCGGCTGTTTTGGATATTATTTCGTCAACTGTTACACCCGGAGCAGTTTCGAGTAAATGAAAAGCTCCGTCACGTACATCAAATACTCCGAGGTCGCTGACAATTTTTTTCACGCATTTTACGCCAGTCAGAGGCAGTGTGCATGAAGGCAACAATTTTGAATTTCCGGCTTTATCGCAGTGCTGCATCGCCACAATAATATTCTTGGCACTGGCCACAAGGTCCATAGCGCCTCCCATACCCTTCACCATTTTTCCAGGCACTTTCCAGTTGGCTATATCGCCATGCTCACTTACTTCCATGGCACCAAGGATGGTTAGATCGACCTTTTGAGCACGTATCATTCCGAAGCTCATGGCACTGTCAAAAAAAACAGAGCCCGGCAAGGTGGTTATGGTTTGCTTTCCCGCGTTTATCAGATCCGCGTCCTCCTCTCCTTCGAAAGGAAAGGGTCCCATTCCAAGCAACCCGTTTTCGGATTGTAATTCAACTTCTATTCCCTGCGGAAGATAGTTCGCTACAAGTGTAGGTATGCCGATACCAAGGTTAACGTACATACCGTCTTTCACTTCTTGCGCGATGCGTTTTGCGATGCCTGTTTTATCGAGAGCCATAATAATTTTCTGAATTAATTGCGCGAACGGACGGTACGCTGTTCAATGCGCTTCTCATAATTACTTCCTTTAAAAATTCTGTGGACGTATATACCGGGAAGGTGAATCATATCAGGTTCAAGCTCACCTGGTTCAACAAGTTCTTCCACTTCAGCGATGGTAATTTTTCCGGCCATCGCCATGAGTGGATTGAAATTTCTGGAAGTTGCGCGAAAAATGAGATTTCCCTTGGTATCACCTTTCCATGCTTTGACCAAGGCAAAATCAGCATCAAAAGCATATTCCATCAGGTATTCCTTTCCGTGAAAATTCCTGACCTCTTTGCCCTCTGCTACTTCTGTGCCAACACCTGCCGGAGTAAAAATGGCAGGCATGCCATAACCAGCAGCCAGACATCTTGTAGCCAAAGTTCCCTGCGGTATCAGTTCAACTTCAAGTTCTCCACTAAGCATTTGACGTTCGAACTCTGCGTTCTCCCCTACATATGATGAAATCATTTTTTTCACCTGATGATTTTGGAGAAGCATTCCGAGACCAAAGTCGTCAACTCCGGCATTGTTGGAGATACAGGTAAGATTCTTCACTCCCATTTTAACCAAGCGAGAGATACAGTTTTCAGGAATACCACAAAGGCCAAAACCGCCAACCATGAGTGTCATACCACTTTCAATTCCATGGCAAGCTTCTTCAGCATTTTTTACAACTTTATTAATAGGCATAAAATGACCGGATTGTTATTGGTCAAAATTAGTAGAATCAGTGACATTGGGAATGAATTCCGGCGTTTCAATAAATGATCCGCCCGGATTCGATTCATCTGTTGACCCATCACTTTCATCTTCTCCGAACAACGAGTCATAATCGTCAGAGCCCATAAATGATGAAGCGCGCGATAAATCCTTCATAGCCTTGCATCCGGCGGGAGCAACAAAATCGCCGGTAGAAATACCAATAGACCCATCGGCATAGACTTTTTTCATGTAGTATCCATAAATCGGCAAGCCGGTATTTGCTCCCTGACCAAGTGCAGTGCTGGAAAATCTGACCGTCGGATCCTGAGCGCCTACCCACACTCCGGTAACCAGATCAGGGGTCAAACCAATGAACCAGCCGTCCGTATTGTTCTGTGTCGTTCCGGTTTTGCCAGCTGTTGGATAAGTGATACCGCCATAAGGCTTTGCGGGATTTCTTAATCTCACACCGGTTCCACTCCCACAGCTGCCGTCCACAACGGATTTCATCATAGTGATCATGTCGTAGGCCACGCAAGGATCCAGGGCTTGTTCTACTTCCGGCTCAGACTCATAAATGGCGGTTCCATTTTTGTCCTCAATGCGCAAAACGAATGTCGGTTTGATATAAACGCCATCATTGGCAAAAGAACTGAGCGCTCCTACCATCTGATACAATGGAATATTTGCAGCTCCAAGTGATATAGGACCCACCGGATCAAGTTGACCGTCGATACCAAGTCGCCTCGCGAGTTTGATGATATTGTCAATTCCATATTGCTGAGCTAAACGCGCAGAAACCGTGTTAACTGAATTGGCGAGTGCACAACGCATGGTATAGGATCCATAACCACCACCGCTGTTCTCCGGACACCAGGCTCCCCAGCAAAAGCGGGAACCATCCACCTGATCTGAAGTACTTCTGCCCATTCTCAGTGCAGTAGCATAAACCAGAGGTTTGAAAGTAGAGCCAACCTGTCGTGCAGACTGATAGACATTGTCGAACTTAAAATGCTTGAAGTCAATACCACCTACCCAAGCTTTCACGTGTCCACTTCTCGGTTCAACTGACATCAGACTGGCATGCAGAACGGCTTTATGATATCTGATGCTATCCATTGGCGACATCATAGTGTCCTTATCGCCCTTATGGGTATAAATTTTCATTTTTACCTGTTCCGAAAAAGCCTTTTCGATTTCACCTTCAGAAGCAACAGGCCATTTGTGACCACAACCTTTCTTGTCTTCATCACAATGGAATATTTCATGACCATTTTCCTTTTCGCGCTTGATATAAAATGAAGGTCGGGCGCAATCCGGACATAGACGGCCGCTCAGAATCATATGTCGCTCGCTTCCCTCAACCGCCCTCTTCATGATTGCTTCTTTGTCCTTTTCGCGAATGCCATTATAAAACGGATAGTTGGCCTTTTTTCTTCGACTTACATCCTTGCTGAAGGCAGGCTGAAGTTCTTTCTTCAGATGCTCCTCCACAGCCCACTCGGCGTATGCCTGCATTTTTGGGTCAATGGAAGTGTATACTTTCAAACCATCTCTGTAAATATCAAATGCAGTTCCATCTGCTTTGGCATATTTCAGATTGCCTTTTTCATCCTTTTCATTGAGCAACGTTTCGAGATGAGCTCTGAGTACTTCACGGAAATATGGAGCAAGACCTTCGTCATGACTCATCCGCTGAAAGTTGATACCCAAAGGCAAAACACGCAATGAATCGTAAACATCCTTTGTCAGGTAGTTGTACTTGACCATTTGATTAAGTACAACTTCGCGTCGCTTGGTGACAAGGGAATCGCGCTTGATCGGATTGAACAGTGCGGAATTTTTGAGCATACCCACGAGCATAGCAGATTGCTCAATATTCAATGAATCCGGGGTTGTATCAAAATAAATATGAGCTGCTGATTTTATACCAACAGCCTGATTGAGAAAATCATATTGATTGAGATATGCCGCAATGATTTCATCCTTCGTATAAAGTCGTTCAATTCGACTTGCAATAATCCATTCGCGGATTTTCTGAAACGCCCTTTTGAAAATGCTCACATTCCGGTAATTCTCGGTGAACTGCATTTTGGCCAATTGCTGTGTGATGGTGCTTCCTCCTCCTTCAGTTCCTGCGGATGAAACCGCGCGAAGCAATCCTACATAATCAACTCCGCTGTGCTCCCGAAATCGTGCATCTTCGGTTGCTATCAATGCATGAACTAAATGCTGCGGCAATTCACTGTATTTGACATCCGAACGGTTTTCCTTGTAATAAGCCCCAAGCGGTTTGCCATCAATACCAAGAACCTGAGTGGCAAGATTGATTTTTGGATTGGCCAGCGTATCCACATCGGGAAGGCCACTTAAAAACGCGGTCAGCAGAACAACTAAAACCATTATCAGCGGGGTCAATGCAATGTACCAAATTCGCCGGATAAGTTTATTGCTGGAAGATGCTTTTGCTGTCATGTTCGAATTGCCTAAAGAAAATCAAAATTATTGCAACGGCAGCGACTCACCTGAAATTGTGAACTATCAATTCACATTGCGCGGTTGATGACAACTACGATGTAATAATAGTTAAAATTATCTCTGAATCGAAGAAATTCATTTTTTCATTTCTCGTTGATTTCGAGTCTATTACTGGTCATTATGCCAGCCCAAAAAATGAAGTTAAGGGCTTCCTGATCTATCCAAATCCAAACAACAGTTTATTTACCATTTCCGGAATTGATGCAGCTCAGGCAACATTGCGTGTACTTGATCTCAGCGGACGTCTTGTGAGAGAGCAATTCATCAGCGGTGGAAATCAAATCACGGTGAATACCGAAGATCTCACCAATGGTGTTTATCAGGTAAGCATTCTTACAAAAGATGGTATCATGACAGAGCGCATGGTGGTTAAAAAGTAACCCTGCAAATTCAGATAATCAAAAGAGCCGCCATGTGCGGCTCTTTTTTATGGTTCTGTGTGGAAGTGATTGTACACTGTAAGCGCAGCCCTTTTGTTCACGACAGCACACAATTCCTCCAACGCCGCTTCTTTTACTGCATTGACAGTTTTGAAATGCCTGAGCAAAGTCTGCGTCGTTTGAAAGCCTATCCCTTTGATATCTGTGAGCTCTGAGCGTATAGCGTCTTTACTTCTTTTGTCGCGGTGTTTGGTGATACCAAACCGGTGAGCCTCATCGCGCAGGTGTTGAATGAGTTTGAGCGACTCACTTCTTTTGTCCAGATAAATAGGAAGACTATCTCCGGGAAAATAAATTTCTTCGAGTCTTTTGGCAATACCTATAATGGCGATTTTTCCGCGAAGCCCCAACTCACCCAGACTATCCAACGCAGCGCTTAACTGCCCTTTTCCACCATCAATGATGATCAGTTGCGGGAGCGACTCGCCTTCATCCATCAACCTGCGATAACGCCTGAATACCACCTCCTTCATGGTGTCGAAGTCGTTAGGTCCAACAACCGTTTTCGGATTAAATATCCGGTAATCTTTTTTGCTTGGCTTTGCATTTTTGAACACCACACAGGCACTTACAGGATTTGTTCCCTGAATATTGGAATTGTCGAAACACTCAATATGACACGGTAAATCCGCCAAATGCAAATCCTTTTGAAGCGTTTCCATCACTCGGTTGGCATGGCGCTCAGGATCTACAAGTTCAAGCTGCTTCTGCGCATCGAGCATACAATGCGTGCTGTTGCGCTGCGACAAATCCATCAGCTTCTTCTTATCGCCACGTTGTGGAATATGCAATTCAATACCGGGAATGGAAAGTTCTGTTTCAAATGGCATATAAATTTCGGAAGAACTGCTCTGAAATTTGTCGCGGATATCTATGATTGCGTACTGTATCAATTCTTCATCACTCTCATCCATCTTTTTTCTCAACTCGCAATTGTAGCTCTGCACAATAACACCATTCGAGATTTTCATGTAGTTGACATATCCTGCCTGCGCATCTGAAGCAATGCTGAAAACATCCACATTGTGAATGGCAGGATTGACAATGGTGCTCTTGGATTGAAAGCCTTCGAGCAAATCAATTTTCAGTTTCAAATCATGGGCATCCTCAAATTTCAAATCTGATGCAGACTGCTGCATAAGTTGTTTCATCTCACGCAAAAGTTCCTGATAATTTCCACGCAAAATTCTGCGGATATTTTCAACGTTGTGGTTGTATGAATCCAGGCTTTGCTTTCCTTCACATGGTCCGAGACAGTTTCCCAAATGGAATTCCAGACAGACTTTGAATTTTCCCGCGTTGATGTTTTTTTCAGTGAGAGCAAGCGAACAGGTTCTGATTGGATAGAGCTTTTTGATCAGATCCAACACCGCATGCATTGTCTTGACTGATGCGTATGGCCCGTAATACTCGCTGCCATCTTTGATAATTTGACGCGTTGCAAAAATTCGAGGGTATGGTTCGTTTTTGATGACAATACTTGGATAGGTTTTGTCGTCCTTGAGGTTGATGTTGTACTTCGGTTTGTACTTTTTTATCAGTGAGTTCTCAAGCAATAGCGCATCGAGTTCAGTATTGACAACGATGTACTTGATATCAGCAATTCGGCGAACGAGCATGCGTGTCTTACCGCTCTCGTATTGTTGTTTGTTGAAATAGCTTGATACGCGGTTGCGCAGATTTTTTGCTTTGCCGACATAAATTATCTGACCCTGATCATCGAAATACTGATATACACCAGGGTTGCTCGGGACGGTTTTAATAATCTGTTCTATTTTTTCCGAAGTCTCCACGTCGGGTGCAAGATAGGAATGAGGGGCTGTTGCACCTTTCTTGTTCGGAAGAAATGTGAATAGTCAGAACCATTCGTTACATGACACCAACACTGAGTAATATTCCATTGATTTGTAAACCTGAAACTTAGTTCACCAACACTTTACCATTCGCCAACACTTTACCTTCATTCATCAATTGAACGACATAATTCCCCGCGGGCAATTCATCCACACGCATCATGTATGTGGTGTTGTTGGCGGGTATGCGATGGGTGCTGACGATACGACCGCTGAGGTCTATGATTTGCAGGGCGGCATCTTTCGACAACGAATAGCCTCCCACATGCACGTTGAGGATATCCGATGCCGGATTGGGTGAAAGCAGCAAAGGCAATACACCTGACTGTTCGCGCACGCCAATGTCCGTGCACGTTGTATCACAACCCGGCACCAGACAACCACATTCATCGAGTTTAACGACCCAGCCGCGCTGCTGAAAGTCTTCGAACTGCTGCATGTAGAAGTCCTTTACTTCACCACAAAAGATAACACCACCATCGGGAGTTGCTTTCATGTCGCGCAGGGTGTGGTTGTCGCGGTACACTTCCAGCCATCTGTATTTCCTATCCCAAATGATAGAGCCATCTTCCCGATCGAATTTTACCACGTAGGCGAATTCGTCGTAGTCCACGCCTGTGAAACCTTCAGGGATGTCGTCACTACCCGGTATTGTTCTCCAGCTACCTGAGGCAACATAATTGCTGTCGGTGGTTTGGACGATGTTGGTGAATTCTCTATGCGCATAATCATTATAGTCTCCATAAGTGGTATGCCAAATTAGATTTCCCAATGTGTCAACTTTGTAGGCACTGGCTATCGTGTAACTTGTCATTCCCAATTCACGATAACTGCCTGAACTAACAATGAAATTATTGTCAACTAAGATGGTTCCCAAAAGACCATTCCCATCAAAGAAATCATCAGAGCTGAACTGCCATAACAAATTCCCATCTTGATCAATTTTTTTGTAAACATGATCGGGATCATCTGTAGAAATATTGTCTTCAAATATTCCAATGACGACATCATTACCAACAGGAAAAACACCTTGTATCATATCCGGATCGGACATGGTCGCATGGTCATAGATCCAAAGTGTATTGCCGTCTTTATCGAGTTTTTGAAGGGCCGCGTCGTTCCATGTTGTTTCGCCCACCACAACATTGGCAAGGTAGACTGTGGAGTCGGGGTTGAGGGTGCAGTAAAAGGTTTGAATATTTTCTTCGTTCTCATAATCTGAACCCATGTTATGACTGATATATCTCCTTGTGATTAGGGTGTCTGCTTCATTATTCATCCAAACAATTATCGACCACATGGTGTCATTCGAGGCATCAGTACATTGATGAATGTATTTGTCAAGTAAATAACTCTTGGCATGTCCAATACTTAGAAATTCTTGGTCATTTGATCCATACGAATTGATTTGCTCAGCATTACCATCCATTTCTAACTTATACACAATCATTCCCAAGAAGTTGGTTCCAACTGTATCCATGTACCCCCCGCTTACAACATAACTTTCAGGTGCGATATTCACGGTATTAAAGGTTGTAGGGCTTCCGGGTAGGCTGTATATCTTGTTGAAAGTATACTGACCACTCATTGTTCGAGTGGTCAGTATGATCATCATCAAAAGCAATTGGAATTTCATATCAGTGTATAATTTCCAGTTTAGAAGATTTCATAGGGCGATCTGATGTTTTAATGGCAACCAAGTATAAACCCGACGGCCATTGATCGGTTTGAATAGCCCATTGTTGATCCAATTGCTGCACCTGTGAGCTAAAAACTATTTCACCCAAAACATTTTGGATCTCCAATTTCCCCTTTAAATAAGCAGGATCATTGAGATTCAACTGAATGTTGGCTAAACTTCCTGCGGGTGATGGATAAACCCTGATATCATTTGTTGAAGAATTGTTTCTGCGCTTTTTCATCTTTGGTGCAGGAGGAACTTCCGGCACGTAGACTTCGAGATCGTAGTCGTAATCATAGAAAAAGTTCAAAATAGAACTTGCTTTATTGCCGATGTATTTACCTTGATAATCGGTGGCCATCAATTCCAAGTCGGCCATCATATTCTGCGGCAGGCTGTCCAATTGGATGTTTCCAATAGAAACACGCTGCATAAAATCGAACCAAACATAATACGATTCATAATCTGGAATGCTGTTTCGACCGAGTCCAAAGAACTCAGGCAATACCAAATAAAGGCTATCAGCCTTGGCAAATTCTCCTCGCTCCAACAGGTCATCGAGCAACATAAAAGCGGAAGGTGCAATGCGCGAAGCTGATAATTCATCACACCGTTGCGCTTCGTTCAAATCTGACAATCTGAATCTCAACAGCTTCTGAGCAGCATCTAAATAACGCGCTTGACTATCTCGCATTTCATTCTCCAGTATTGTGCGAACAGTAGTTTGATCAACGGCGTTCATCAGAATGTCAATCATGTACTCTGGCATGGGATCAACTTTTGATTCTAAATACAGAATAAAGGACTTATCACTTAGAACATCAGGGTTGGCAAGAAAAATTTCTAAGGCCACAGGATGCGGGAAAAGTACTGTATTGTTTGCAACCGATTCAAGCACAGATCGAGAGACATAAGGGCTGATGTCTAACAATTTATCACGTTCAGTCCATGTGTCAGTTCCAAAAGCATTTTCAATTTGTTCTTTGAGCGATTCGGTATCACCATTATCGATCAGTGATTTCCAGATGAATCTCGTTGCAAGCCATGATTGCCGGTAATCGTCACGTGCTTCTTCCCAATCATGTTCGTTGTTTGTATTGACAAGAGAAATTTCAGATTGACAGAAATTCTCAGGTGCATTCGGAATAGGGTAGACAAACTCGTTGTATTCATCAATCACTTCTGTTACATTACCATTGAAATACCAATAGTCAATCCCTTCCACCTGCGACTCATTCAAAAAATCATTGTTCGGGTGCACATTGGCTTGAGAAAACTTATTGCCAGCGGCCTGATCCTCTAACTCCCCTTCTTCTAATCCAAAATCAATCTGCACCTCTCCAATATGTGAACTGCCGGGAGCTCCGGGGAAGTCGGCCACAACAAAATCGTAGTTGTTGTTTTCATTTTCGTTGCACACGTAACGCAACCCATTGCCAGCCTCCTCACTCCAATTATCTCCATTGGCCACAAACGCCCAGTTCAGACCATGCATAAAGTTGCGGTAAACCTCGTCATTGGGGCTGATGGTTTGCACCACAGATACCCCCACCGAATAAGGAAGATCGCTGTCGGTGAGTTTGCCTTCGTTGGGGATATAACCATAGATCTCGTTTTCCATAATCTCCCAGCCGGTGCCTCGTCGCAATGAAATTCCTTCGTACTTCACCAGCGCCGCATCCAAGGCCGCATTGCCTGTGGGCATGCCTACGTGGATGATGTTGCGGTCCACATTGTGGAACATGGCACTGTTGAGCATTATTGCGGCTTGATTTTTCTCAAAGGTAATGTCGAGGATAGTTGATCCAAGTGTTGAAATGGACGGTTGTTCCAATCTTACTCCACGCCAAAATCCGTTGACCAAAGAAGTTGAGTTTCCGGCATTGGAAGACAATACAGAGCATCGCGCATTGAACCCATAAATGGCATTGCCTCGCCGATTCCATTGCACACTTGTAGTGGAATTGATGAAATCGCAGTCAATAAAACGTGCATTGTCATAGGCCCAAATGTTGATCATGCGTTTGGGATTGACCGAATTGGCATAACTCGGAAAACGATTGAACAATTCATCTGTCCAGGTGAATGTGGTGTTTTGAAACTCTACTCCTCCGTATCCCGAATTAGGATTGGTAATGTCGTGTCCGCGCTTAACAGTAATTGCTACCTGGTTGTTCTCAAAAGATGAGTTTCTAAACAGCATGGTACCACAGCGCATCATGGCAAACGGGGTATTGATTCCGGATCCGGCATCAGCCGTATTTACGCCAATACGAGCATGCCGAATAATTACATGATCAGCCAATTTTATCGACGCCTCATCGACAAAATTATTCCTGTTGGCTTTGAGTTCAACACCACGCCAAAATGATGAGCAGGCATCCAAGGTTACGTTTAACATGCCAATCGCGGCTCCTTCATTCACTGTAAGACCTACCGAGTTGTCGAAGAAAATGTTTGAGTTCTCAATCTCATAAGCCGCCCCGTAAGCGGCAAAGGAAAGTTCGCCTGAAACATGCAGGGTTTGATCATTGAGGTATAAATCCACCATAGCCTGATTTGTGATGGTAGGCACCACAACCGGCGCCATAATAGATACAACTATTTCTTCAGAAACACTACAATCAAATCCGTTTGAGACCGTCACGGTATAGGTCCCCGGTAATAAATTATCAGGATCTTCTACATCAGAAGTAACAGGGCCTGTCCACGAATAGGTGGTATTGGCATTGGAGTTGGTTACTGTAATATTAGCGCTTCCATTGGCTATTTCTGCGCAGGCTGCATCCGTGACTTCATTGACAGTAATAGCCAGATTGCAACAAGCGTCTGGGGTCACCTCAATCACAGATACATCCTGATAAGAGCAACCATTCAGATCAGAAAAGTTGAAAGTGATATGAAAGGTTCCTGTTCCGCTGATACCGGCATCGAATGAGTTGTTGTCTGGGCCAATGGTGCCCGCAGGACAGTCGCTGCAAGAGAATGTGCCAGTGTAATTTTCGTTGCCAACAAACGAACCCAGGTCATTCAAAACGGAGCCGGGGCAGATCGCCGCTGGTATTTCCGTTACATCACCGAAGTATGGGGCGAGAGAGACATCATCAAGGAAAAAGCCAGTTATGACGCTTTGATGATTGGAGCTCCAAATATCATTGTCAATATAAAGCACATCGAGATCGGCCGGTGCATTTTCAGGAATGGTAATGATCATTTCACGATAATGCCAATCTGCCGATGCTTGAGCAGGATAAGAAATTGGAGGTATGGCTTGAGGAGTTGCCAGATGAAAAATATGTACGTTATCATCAGGATATAGAGTACCAAGATCTATGGTATTGACTTCACTGAATTCAGACTCATCAATTCCCATATCGTCGAAATACTCAGGTTCGCCATCGTATAAAATGGAATTTGACAATATAAACCGCGGTCGTGATTCGACGTTTAATGGATCCAATTGACACAATGTGAAGCATGTTTCAGCATTCGATCCGGAATTTAGACATGCATAATCCGTAGTGCCTGACAAATCAAATGTTTTCGCCCAATAACTCAATTTATAGCTGCTGCCTGGCGTAACGGGCGTCACAAGTCTATTCTGAAGTCTTCCAGACCCGGCTGTAGCGATATTTTGTGTCACCCTTCGAAATGCTGGAATTAAAGCAATGCCATGATTGCTGTATACTGTCGCATCATTGTGAGTCAATGTAGCCGGATTTGAATAAGTGAAACTACCGATTCTACCGGGAACGATCTGTCCTGCATTGAGGCCGGGGCAGATGTCCGCGCCGGATACCGCTACAAAGCGAGGACTTAAACCAACCAACGGGCAGAAGCAATTATCACACCCATCATATACAGAATTATCAGTGAAATAATGACATGTGAATTGTTGAATGTTTGTGGCGAACCAGCATGATATTCGATTCATATTGCCCACAGTTTGACGTAAGAAATGACTACATTTCTGAGAGTCTGCTTCAAAATTACCATTCCCAATTAAATTGCAGATAGAAGGAATACAATCCTCATAACCGAAAGGCCCTTGATCAGCGCCTTGAAAACTCTCCTCAGAAATGAACCTGATATATACATAAGTAATATTTCCGCGAATGCCATTTCTTACTGGTATGTATCGAAGCATTCTCATTCCTTGCACAAATTCATCGCTTTCCGATGGAGTTGGATCAATCACTATCTGCGAATTAGCTGTTAACAAACCATTTATGTCCGTAGAAGATACTGAAATGGATCCAATTCCCTGAATTAATTCCAAACCCTCGATTCTCAAATTTTCGTCACCAAAAATATTTTCTCCAAAAACAAGATCATTGGTCAACAAATCTTCGCCTGTCAATAAAATATTTCCTTCGCCTACCGAAATAAACTCATAAGCGCCAAACTCATCAATTCCGTCTATAAACCCAACAATTTGTTCGCCACCACAAACAGAGAGATAATAAAACTCGTTATCGAAAACACCATCATCTGTTATACCGTCGCTCAAAAAACCCATTCGATCATTTAGGTGATAACCCAATTCACAGAGTATGTTATGCTCATCCTGCTGCAAAAGTCTGCGAGTGTTGCCATTGGCAAATCCAAAAGCCATTAAATAGTATTCATACTCCGGCACAGATACACCGCTACATTGATCATCTAAATGACTCAGACTACTGCCGGGCTGAAAACAACGGGGAGTATAGACTGGAATTTGTAATTCTTCTCCAAAACGAATGGCATTGGCACAATTGGTGTTTGAATACTCCGGTCCGTTCTGGGGAGCGGTACAGTCCAGCGGTGGAAAGATCGAAGTATCGAAATCAATATCATCATTGTTCGGGGCCAATACATAAGTACCAAGATTGGGGTTAAAACTATTGTAATACATCCAGACCGGTTGATTTTCGGCGTAAATGATCGGCAAATCCATGTCGTCAAGGGTTCCATCAGGTGTTCTTAAGTGATGGTCATACCTTGAAAAATATCCATTGCCATTGATGTCGGAAACCAGTGCAGTAGATATATTGGTGTTGAATCCAAGTGCATGCACCATCTCATGCAGTAACACAGAATAAAGATCCATTTTATTAGAAGGACATGGAATACTGACATCGTAATTCCATGAAAAATTGTTCACATCACCAATTTCCGAAATAGCATCTTCGTCGTTAAAATTGACATATAATACAGCGTGATAATAAAAAGAAGCGCCCTCAATTGTCTCATCATAATCACTGGGAAATATTCCTCCGTAGGTGAATAAATCAGCATAAGCATCCTGCCCGCTGTTGATGGTCTTCCAAACGGTGTTGTCAGCAATGCCCCCGATATTCCCGATGTAAACTGGATAGGTATAAAAAGACTTGGCCGCAGCGAGAATATCATCGACCTCATTTAATAATTCAGGTTGATTGATGTTGATGACCTTAATCCTGACCAGTCTCTGAGGATCCGCAGGAATGACCAATCTCGACAATGTGTTAAGCACATGACACAGGACTTCTCTTCGTTGCAGATGAACAGTATTGTTGTCATCTTCAAAACCGGAACCATTTTCATAATACGCTTTGAAGTAGGTAGCATCTTCTGAACAAGGCAGCGAACTACTTATTCCCGGTCGGTTCGAAGGGAGAGTTTCGTCGGTTTGCAATGAAAGCAGTGGAACGACCACACCATCATCGCGCACAACATCGACGAACGAATTTTCCTTTGTGTGATGGTAAGCAGGAATTTGGGCTACAAGGTTTGCGAAGACAATCACAAACGAGAAAATGGAAGTTAATTTTTTCATAGGGTTAATTGAATAGTGGTCAATTAGTATAACAATCCTAATTCATATATTTCAAAATTCAAAGGATCAGAAGAAATTTAACAATTGGCACTGTTGTTCATGGCTCGTTCGTGCCAAATACCTGTGAGCAGTTCACTAACTTCGCACCAATGAATTTAGTCACCGGCGCAACAGGATTACTTGGCTCACATGTCATTGTTGAGCTGCTCAAAAGAAATCTTCCTGTACGCGCCCTGGTCAGAAACATAACTGACAGGGGTGAATTGCCCGCGCTGTTGGATCTCTATGGCCTTTCCCGTGACAGAATAAATGAAGTGGAGTGGATTGAAGGAGATCTGCTGGATATTCCTTCTCTTTTGAATTGCATGAATGGATGCACCGTGGTTTACCATTCTGCGGCCGTGGTTTCTTATCATTCCTCAGACAGACAGCTCATGTATGCCGTGAATGTTGAAGGAACTTCCAACGTGGTGAATACCGCTTTGGAATTGGGTGGCGTGCGCATCTGTTTTGTAAGTTCAATTGCTGCTATCGGCAAAGCGAAAAACAATGATCATGTAGATGAAGATACCGACTGGGTTGATTCCGATTACAATACACATTATGGTATTACCAAAAATCTCGCAGAAATGGAAGTATGGCGGGCCATACATGAAGGTATAAACGGTGTAATCGTAAATCCTGGTCTCATCATCGGTCCGGGCAATTTTGAAAGAAGCAGCCCAAGTTTATTTCGCAAACTGGATGAGGGACTATCGTATTATCCTCAGGGCGGTAGTGGTTTCATTGCAGCGAATGATGTTGCGCATATCATGGTTTCGTTGATGGAAAAAAATATTTCCGGCGAAAGATTTATTCTGGTTGCCGAAAATCTTTCGATGAAGGAATTGTTTCAATCCATTTCTAAACAACTGGGCAAACCTGTTCCAACAAGAGCGGCTACACCTCCTATATTACAACTTGCAAGATTTGTCGAAATGCTTAGAGAAACTTTTACAGGCAGAAAAGCACTTATTACAAAAGAAACTATCAAAAATTCTTCGCTGAGATATTATTACAACAACGCTAAGCTTCTGTCCATGCTGCCTTTTCAATTCACCCCTATTGAGGAGGCCATCAGTAAAACAGCTGCATTCTATCGAAAAACAAAATCGAACGGATAGTTGGTAAGAACAACGCGTATTTGAAATTGCCTGCACGGCCATTTCTATTGATTCACCTTTACTTTAGGTTTGATGGTATCGACTGCAGAGATTGGAGTTATCGAAGTGTCGATTGATGTGGCTTGCATCTCGCTCAATTTCAGAACTACAGCCTCTTCAATTTCCAGCATCTTGGTTTGATTCAACGCGTACCAGTTATAACTTTCAGTAAAACGTTCCTTCGACACACCGTGGGCCTGAAACAACTTGAGGTAGTAAGAATCGATGCTCAGCGCAGATGAATCCACACGCGCATAGCGGGTTGTGTATGCACCTTCCAGCAAACGGATGTCGGCAAGAATGGCGGTGAACTGTTCCTTTGAAATAAGGTCAGAAGGTGGCGACAGCTTGTTGTTCTCCTTGCAGGAAATGGCCATCACGATGAGCAAGATAAATGTAAAGTAGCCTCGTATCATCTGTCGAACTGGAGCCTTTTACCGTTGCCCGATTCTATGATCTGTCCATTGTCATACACCTTTTTACCATTCACCCAGGTAGTGACCACACGGCTCTTAAATGTACTACCCTCAAACGGTGACCAACCACATTTGTAAAGAAGATTCGATTTGTCTACCGTCCATGGATCATTGAGATTGACCAATACTAAGTCCGCAAAATATCCTTCACGAACATACCCTCGTTTGTTGATTTGAAACATGTCAGCCACATTGTGCGATGATTTCCTCACAACCTTTTCAATGGTAAATACTTTCTGATGCACCAATTCAAGCAATGCCACAAGTGCATGCTGTACAAGCGGGCCGCCGCTTGGTGCATTGACATACTTCTCGCTTTTTTCCTGAAGGGTATGGGGTGCATGATCTGTAGCGAGCACATCGATGCGGTCGTCATTCACCGCCCTGCGAATCGCATCGCGGTCCGCAGGTGTTTTGATGGCCGGATTCCACTTGATGAAATTGCCTTTGCTTTCGTAGTCTTCATTGGTAAACCACAAATGGTGTACGCAAGCCTCTGAGGTAATTCTTTTTTCGCTCAGCGGAATATCGTTGCGAAACAAATCAAGTTCCTTCGCTGTGCTGATGTGCAGAATGTGAAGTCGCGTATTGTGTTTTTTAGCAAGTGAAATGGCATATGCCGATGACTGGTAACAAGCCTCCTCACTGCGAATCAGGTGATGCATCGTGATGGAGATATCATCCCCGTATTTCGCTGAATAATCCGCATAGTTCTTTTTGATCATCGGGTCAACTTCACAATGAACGGCTATGAGTGTTTTTACCTGGGCAAAAATATTTTCCAGTGCAATGGGATCATCTACCAGCATGTCGCCAGTGCTGCTACCCATGAAAATTTTCACACCACAAATCGTTTTGGGATCCACCTTGAGTAGCTCATCCAGATTTGTGTTGGTGGTTCCCATGAAAAAGGAATAGTTGGCAAGAGAAACCTCCGAAGCGCGAAGATACTTTTCTTCGAGTAACTCAATGGTCACAGCAGAAGGTTTGGTATTGGGCATTTCCATATAGGAAGTAATGCCACCTGCAACAGCAGCGCGGGATTCTGTAAACAAATCACCTTTGTGCGTGAGACCAGGCTCGCGGAAGTGCACCTGATCATCGATCAGACCGGGCAGAAGATGAAGTCCGGTGCCATCGATTACCTCCATTTCGCCTGATACAGAAATACTCCCTGCAGGCGCGATGGATAGAATATGTTCATCCTGCATCAGTACGTCGCTCAATGTAATCCGATCTTCATTGACGAGGTTCACATGATGAATGAGCGTTGAAGGTTTCATAATGAAAAATGTAAATTTCCGTGTTCGTGATTCGTAAAATTAAGAACATAAATGATAGCCACCAATATGATTATGACGATCGTAATAAGGTTATTCAAAATAACCAGCGTTATCGCAATCAACAGGCGGGCCAGTGGTTTTCTGGAAACAAACGCCGTGGTGTAGACATATACATAATAAGCCAGAGATGCTATAGTACTCATGATGCCAAGCCCCATAATCAGACCTTTATTTGTGCTGATATTGTAGAGCAGATTCAAAAGCGCAAGCAAGCTTACTGTGCCCATGATGAGAAAATGCGCTGTCACAATCTCAACAAAATTCCTTTCTCTTTTGTAGAAAAGCCAAACCGAAAACGAATAGAATGGAATCAGAACGACAGAGACGATATTGTAGTACTTACCTACCAGGTCCTGTATAACCTTCGCCATTTCCGCACTCTCCGCATTCTTGGCCATTTCGAGGTATATAGGCGTGTTGAGGTATATAAGACCCGCTATCGTACCCAGTATAAAAAGATATGTCAGCGGCCTGAAATATTTCGCTCTTTTACCATCGAGGTATTCGCGAATCACAAGACCCGGATTGATAATCATCATTTTCAGGGTAAGAAAAAAACCCTTTTCCAAATGAAAAATTGAATGTGGTATGTCGTGAATCAGATAATGCCAATTGAGTCTTTTGGTGTCTGTTTTTTGCCCGCAATGACTGCAGTATTTCTCCAGCACCGTTTCACCGCAGTTCAGGCATTTTTTTCTACTCATGCTTTTTTCGGACCGGTTACCTTTCTGAAGCGCATTTTCATCACTCCCAGAACCGCTTCATTGAAAATATTCATGCTCATTTTGCTCGTTCCCAATTCACGATCGATGAACGTAATGGGAACCTCGACAATGCGAAAACCCAATTTCTTCGCATTGTATTTCATCTCGATCTGGAATGCATAGCCAATAAACTGAATGCGGTCCAGATTGATTGATTCAAGCACCTTTCTGCGATAGCAAACAAAACCCGCAGTGCTGTCGCGCACGCCAAGCCATAATATGGTGTTGACGTACAATGATGCACAAAAACTCAGCGCCAATCTCTTGAATGGCCAATTCTGCACCTTACCACCGGAAGTATAACGCGAGCCAACGGCAACATCTCCGCCTTTCACGCTGCATCCTTCATACAGTCTGATGAGGTCATTCGGATTGTGAGAGAAGTCGCAATCCATTTCGAAAATATATTCATACGACCTTTCGAGTGCCCAACGAAATCCGGCGATATACGCTGTACCCAATCCCAACTTTCCACTTCGCTGAAGCATATGAAGTTGATCTGAATACTCCTGTTGCAATCGTTTCACAATATCGGCTGTACCATCAGGAGAACCGTCATCAACGATCAGCACATGAAACTTTTTGGGCAATGCAAACACTGTGCGCAGCATGCGTTCCACATTTTCCTTTTCGTTATAGGTCGGTATGATGACTAGGCAATCTGACAATTGACTGGGTGGTTCAATGATTGTTTATTTCTATCTGGTCGAATTCCTGAATCATCCGCTCCACCTGATCGACCATGTTCTTACTTCCGATGAATAGTGGCACACGCATGTGAAGATCCTTTGGCTGAATTTCCAAAATCCTGCCTTTGCCGTCGGTTGCTTTTCCACCGGCCTGTTCAACAATAAACGCAAGTGGATTGCATTCGTATTGTAATCGCAATTTTCCTTCAGGATTTTTATCCGTTCCCGGATAGATATAAATACCGCCCTTGATCAGGTTGCGGTGAAAGTCTGCCACGAGTGAACCTATATAACGTGCGCTGTATGGGCGCGAAGTAGCTTTATCATTTTGTCTGCACCAGTCGACATATGTCTGCACTCCCTTGCTGCAGGAATACAAATTGCCTTCATTGATGCTGTAAATTTTTCCGTCCTCGGGAATGCGCATGTTTTCATGCGAGAGGCAAAACTCGCCGATGCTCGGTTCGAGTGTAAAACCATTGACACCGTGTCCGGTGGTATAAACCAGCATGGTTGACGAGCCATAAATTACATATCCGGCGGCTACCTGCTCAGTTCCGCGTTGCAGAAAATCGTTCACATTGGCCAAATCACCAACACTGCTTTTTCTCCTGAATACACTGAAAATGGTACCGATCGAAACGTTCACATCGATGTTTGAAGACCCGTCGAGCGGATCGAACAAAATAACATATTTCGATTTCCGACATATTTCGGAGTCAAAAGCAAAATAGCGTTCATTTTCTTCGCTTGCAGCACCACACACCTGACCGCCCCATCGAACTGCATTGAGCAGAGCCTGATCGGCGAATACATCGAGTTTTTGCTGCGTTTCTCCCTGAACATTGGTGGCATCCATAGCACCGATAATGTCCTGCAAACCAGCCTTATTGACTTTGTGATTTACAATTTTCGATGCGATACCAATATCGGCAAGCAGGCGCGAAAGATCTCCGGAAGCGTAAGGAAAATCTGCCTGCCGTTCCATGATAAATTCGCTGAGGGTCACGATACTGCTCATGGCGCGAAGATAGCGCATTTGGCGCTATGGAGATTGGGTGCTGATGAGCAAATGATTGGATATTGGTGATGAACGATTTGCTCAACGAACGTATTTCCTTCCGGCAGCCCCGTCATATCGGAGAGGAATGATGACATGGGATCAACTACCGGCTTTTGTATATGAACGAACATGCTGAATTGATGGGCGATTTTGGGTTTTTCTGAACTGAGAATATCTTTGTTCCTCAAAACTATTCCAATGAAAAATCTGACTCTACTTATCTCATTTACCTTCATATTTTCTCAGGCCTCAGCACAGATAGATGTTGGCGGGATGGTCAAAAACAAGGTAAATCAGCGCATTGAACAAAAGACCAACGAGGCCATCGACAAAACCCTCGACAAGACCGAAGAAGGAGTAAAAGATGCCGCAAAAGGAGACAAGAAAAAGGGCAAGACCAAAGAGGGAAGCGAACAATCAGGGCAAACAACAACTGACGGCGGGAATACCAGCGGAGCGGATCAAACCGCAACCGCGGCCGGCAACACAGCAAAAGCGACGCTGAAAACTTACAGCAAATTTGATTTTGTTCCGGGTGAAAAAATACTAGTAGAGGACAATTTCAGCGGTGTGGCGGTAGGTGATTTTCCGGCAGACTGGAATACCAATGGCAGCGGAGAAGTGGTCACAGTGGAAGGCGCTGAAGGCAAGTGGCTGATGATCGGCAAAGAAGGTGTGTTCATTCCGGATTACATCACTGATCTTCCGGAAAACTTCACCCTGCAGTTTGATCTTCAGTGCAACGAAGGATTCAACTACTATACCGATTGGACAACCTTTACTTTTCTTCCAACTGCCAATCGTCAAAAACTGAATGACTTCGGGCGTTTTTCTCATCCGGCGCACGCCGTAAGAGTTGGTCTTCATGCGCAAGATGCGGGAGGAGGTACCGGCCGGACATTCTTCAAAACATACGATGCCGGTGGCAGTGAGTTGATGAACAATGAAGTTTCAACCACACAGTTTAACAACAGCACCAACACGAAAGTCAGGGTCTCCATCTGGCGCCAAAAACAGCGCATGCGCATTTATCTCAATGAAGAAAAAGTATTTGATGTTCCCCGCGCTTTCGATGCTACAGCCAAATACAACACTTTCATACTTGGCACTCCTGAAGGGTCTCAAAAAGGCGATCGAATTCTCATCTCCAACATTCGTCTTGCTGTTGGAGCGCCGGATACACGCAGCAAACTGATCACCGAAGGCAAATTTGTCACCCACGGAATTTTGTTCGACAGTGGCAGCGACCGCATCAGGCCGGAGTCTTACGGAGCTCTCAAAGACATCGCTGCTGTGCTGACAGAAAACCCCGGCGTAAAGGTGAAAATCATCGGTCATACAGACAGCGACGGAGATGAATCAACCAACCTGGATCTCTCTAAAAAGCGGGCAGCGGCAGTGAAAGAATCTTTGTCTAAAGAATTTGCCATTGATGCTTCACGTATGGAAACCGATGGCAAAGGCGAAAGTGCTCCGGCAGATAAAAATGATACGCCCGTTGGCAAAGCCAATAACAGAAGGGTGGAGTTTGTGAAGCTATAAGTTTCCACGGCGCCTTAAAACTGAATCTGCACGATGCTGCAGTATTCGGGTCGGAGTTATCCA
>JBEIHH010000029.1:0-27632 GCA_040381475.1 Crocinitomicaceae bacterium
GTAAACGGTCAGATAACCTGATCCATCCCAGCCGTCACCGAACGTGTCGTACATATTAACGGTGTAGCAGCCGTCAGGCAAACAAGCATAAGCAGTGGAGTAACCAGCACCAGATGCAACGATCTGACCGTTGGCATCAACTACATCGTAAGATGACTCATTCGCAAAAGTGCCCGGATTTAATTCGAACACAACGAAGGTGCTTTCACAGTCTTCGTCACTAATGCAAGAGCCATCATCTTCTGTGGCAGCAGGATTGTAATTGATCGCATTTGGATCAGTACAACCAGCTACAGGATATAGACAAGAACCATTGTCAGAAGTAGCTTCCTCATTGTAGTTAATAGCGTTCGGGTCTGTGCAACCGTAAATCGGACCACAAGTGCCGTCGATGCTAAACTGAACACTTTGATATTGTGCGTTGGCATCCAGACCATCATTGATAATCTGTGTTCCATTCGCATTGATCCAGAAGTAGCCGTTATACCAACCAAATGCACCTGTATTATTGATCATGTTAGCCGTGTAGCAAACACCAGGAAGCAGACAAATCTGCGTATTCATGATCGCCACATTGCCGAAATTGTTGCCATAGTAGATCACATTGCCCTGATCGTCCACGATTTCAAGTTCAACCTGATCACCATTCGAGAACGTGCAGAGATAAAGCGCTGAAATCACACTACCCGGACCATTGCAATACTCGCAGCTTCCATCATCTTCGTTTGCATAAGGATCATAATTAATAGCTGCACTATCCATACAACCTGAGAAGATGCATGAATTATCCGAGTACACTGCGGTCGGATCATAATTGTCAGCATTCGGATTGGTGCACCCTGTTGTGACATTCGGTTCGCAACCCTCAGCGTTTACAGCAAAAGCACCTGCACCCGCATCGCCTGTATCGATTGTAAATTGTGTCATTGAACCGCCACCGCTAACCTCTAGATAACAACCATTCCATCCATCTCCGAAAGAGTCTAACATGATAACAGTATAGCAGCCATCCTCAAGACATGCGTAGCCTATAGGTGTATCGGTGTAGAGTCCTAAACCAGAGTATACAATTGCGCCATTGGCATCAACAATGCTGAAAGAGCATTCCGAAGGAAATGCACCCGAAACAAAAGAGAAAGTATAAATCGAACCACCTTCGCAAGCCGGAATCACAACACAACTTCCATCATCAGTATTGGCAGCTTCATCATAATTAATGGCCTCCGGATTGGTACATCCAAAAATTGTCGAACACGTTCCGTCAGCAGAGAAGATAACTGATTCAGCAGTTGCATCAACATTCAGTGATTCATTGATCACCTGATTACCACCCGTATTTATCCAGAAATAACCATTGCTCCATCCAGTCTGATTCGCAAGATTCGACATGACAGCAGTATAACACACACCCTCCTGAAGGCAGATGTCATAATACTCAATGACATTGTTACCGAGAGTTCCGGATTGCCAAACAGCAACACCTGTTTCGTCCGCTATGGTAAGTGAAACGTCGGCTCCGTTGGCGAAAGTGCATACATACAATTGAGCAGAAATGCTTCCTTCTCCATTACAATAATCACAAGATCCGTCATCAATTGTAGCAAACGCATCATAATTCAAAGCGTCAGGATCAGTGCATCCCAAATATTCACATGAACCATCGTTGAAAGTAGCCTCTGCATTGTAGTTAGAAGCATTGGGATCTGTGCAACCGCCTGTATTCGAGCCACAACTTACGCTCATCCCAAAGGTTCCTGATATACTACCAAAACCTCCGACGCGAATCAGGTAATCGGTACCCGTTACTGCTACGAAAGATGCCGAACTCTGCATTGAACAGGCATCATCATTACCTGTAACACAGGTAAGTGCACCGCATGCGCCTGAATATACATGAATCTTCGTGTCCATGTTGGTTGTACCACAAGTTGAAAGAGTGACCAATTCGTCACTAATTCCGGTATAGGAGAACCAAATCTGTCCACCGGATCCAACCGATGTTACGCACTGGCCTGCGCCGGATGTGGTGTTGTCGTTCAGAACATTGAGCGTTGAACCGCTTACTGATGTCCCGCAAACCAATGCGATTGCATCGCCAC
This sequence comes from Crocinitomicaceae bacterium, assembly GCA_040381475.1. Taxonomy (GTDB): domain Bacteria; phylum Bacteroidota; class Bacteroidia; order Flavobacteriales_D; family Sanyastnellaceae; genus JAIBBG01. The sequence continues at coordinate 2,100 of JBEIHH010000029.1, forward strand.
AAGTTGTGCCTTCTGGCAGAATTTGCGCGTTTAATCGCGCAAAACCAAGCACAAGAGCTACTAATGATAGGGTAATTTTTGATTTCATGTCGATAAAGAGGTTATGTCTAAAACTTTGGATTTCAATATGCCAATATTAAGCACTATTGACAATGACACAACAACTGACCAAATAGTTGTTTCTGTTAATATTTAACTACAATACCCCATCCGCTAGTCAAAAACAGACATAACAAATTGATTTCCTATCGTTTATCCTGAATATATGGATGTATGTAGTTTGCTCATTCTTTCCGGCAAATACGAGAATGGGCGCTTTTAATTAGTATCCGGAAACAACACATCAAAGAAAAGTCGAGGAGTGCATTAATCGATCACTCCACTGCCGATTAGTTCATCGCCGTCGTACCACGCAACAAACTGGCCTGAAGCAACTCCTTTCTGGGCTGCCTCAAAAATGATGTACAGCGCATCAGAGCCCATTATAAGCTTACAAGCTGATAGCGGCTGTCTGTATCTGATCCTGCCCATGTAATTTCTGGTTTCATCTGTCTTCATGCGCAAATCATCGCGAATCCAGTGTACAGCATCCAATTTCACCGAAAGCGCTGAACGGTTCAGAGCTCTGTGATTTTCACCCTGCCCAACATAAACGGTATTCGTTGCCGCGTCTGTTTCAACAATAAAAAGAGGTGTGCCTTTGCCTCCCACTCCCAGGCCTTTGCGCTGACCAATGGTATAGAAATGAGCGCCATTGTGCTGACCTATGATTTTGCCCATATCGCGGCGAAAAGCATAGGGAGCAGCGAACTCCTTTAAAGCAACCTCATTGATGACACCCGTGTTTTTATCAGGGAACAAAGAAGCATCATCAGAAACTTCCACTATGTCGCCCTTTTTGACTTCCAGTTGCTGCTGAAGAAAAACAGGCAATTTCACTTTTCCAATGAAGCAAAGTCCCTGCGAGTCCTTTTTGGCTGCATTCGGCAGAGCGAGCTGCTCGGCAATTTTCCTTACTTCGGGTTTTATCAGATGACCTATCGGAAAAAGGGCCTTTGACAACTGGTATTGGTTGAGTTGACAGAGAAAATAACTTTGATCCTTGTTTGAATCTTTACCGGCCAGTAATCGGTAAATGATTTGTTGGTTCTCATCTACAAATTCTTCTTTTCGGCAATAATGCCCGGTGGCCACAAAATCCGCATTCAGCTGAAGCGCAGCATCCAAAAAAAGGTCGAACTTAATTTCCCTGTTGCAAAGTATATCAGGATTGGGAGTGCGTCCGGCTTCATATTCCCGGAACATGTAGTTTACTATGCGCTCCCGATACTCAGCGCTCATATCCATCACATGGAAAGGGATACCCAGATGATCCGCTACCAGCATTGCATCATTGCTGTCATCGATCCAGGGGCACTCATTATTGATGATAACCGATTCGTCATGCCAGTTGCGCATAAAAATACCGATGACCTCATAACCTTGTTGTAAAAGAAGATAGGCCGCCACACTGGAGTCGACACCACCGGAAAGACCTACTACAACTCGTTTGCCCATGTTGGCAAAATTACCCCCAGAGGATAAAAAATTGAATGTTAATTTATCCTGCTAAATTTGCTTTGGCAACCCTTTACCAAGATTTGCGTCAATTAAACAACCCTAGTGGCCGATACCAGACAATTAAAAGCACTAATCGATGGCTGTCTTAAAGGAGACAGACGATCGCAACAGGCTGTCCATAAGATGTTTTATGGCAAAATGAAAGCCGTATGTATGCGATACACAAGGGACGCTGACCAGGCTATGGACATTGTACAAGAGGGATTTTTGAAGGTTTTTAATAACCTTGAAAAGTACACTGGCGTAGGAACGTTTGAAGGATGGGTCAGGCGTATAATGGTAAACCTTGCCATTGACAGATTCAGAAGGTTAAAACATGATTTTGTTCTCCTTGGAGATAATCAGAATCTGGAAGACTGGGAAGAAGATGTCAATGATGAGGATGCAGAGGAAAGTGAAACCGACGAGATTTACAACATCACGCCCGAGCAGATTGTGGATGCGATGCAGCAGTTGTCTCCTGCATACAGGACTGTTTTTAACCTGTATGTTTATGAAGATTACACGCATCAGGACATAGCTGAGGCGCTTGGCATAAGCGTAGGAACTTCAAAGAGTAACTATGCCAAAGCCAGAAAGAACATGAGGAAACTATTATTAAAGAACTTGAATAAGCTGAATGAGCAAAATTCTAACACCATTTGAAAGAAGTCTGAAGGAGAAAATGAATGACTACGAGTTGCCATACGAGCAACGCAGTTGGTTTCAGCTTCAACGTCAGATGAGTTCGGTCAATGCAAGCCACTATCCTTGGGTTGTGGCATTGCTTGCTACTATCATGGTAACGGCCGCAAGTTCGGTTGTCGTTTACCGTCATCGTCACGTTCCATCCGCTGCAGTGGCGGCTTCCATGAATGAACGCTTTGAAAAAACGATTTCAATTTTACAAAACAATCAATCTTCCGAAAACCCAAGTTACTTAGAAGAAAACACTCCAGAACAACAAGTTAACCAGGAAAACAGCAACCAATACTTCAATAATCTGCTTGCTTCTTCTAACGAAACATCTCGCGGAGAATCTGATTCCTACAATGCTGGGCAGTCCAATCAAGATGCCACATTGGCATCATCAACCGATTCGAATACCGGTACTCAGTCGACTGTAATCAATGAATCCGTAAAAAAGGCAACGCCAAAGCCTGAAGACATGATTGCTTTTGATGCTCCGGTGAGAAGAGCATGTGTAGGGGAAGAGGTTGAATTCGTTGTTACACAAGGACCCAATTCAGATGACGGATATCTGTGGGATTTCGGTGACAACCATTTTGATAAAGACAAGCGTATGCCGAAGCATAAGTTTATGAAATCAGGAACTTATGATGTTGCCCTTTCTGTTACCAATTCTAAAGGTCAGATTACAACAGTGGTATCAAACGATCTGATTACGATCATCGATTCTCCTGATGCACAATTTTCCTGGGAATTTGTGAACACAGATCCGGCAAAACCCGCCATCAAAATTGTGGATAACTCAGAAAATGCATCATCATATAGATGGAACTTAGCCGACGGTGTTGCATCATCAGAGAAAAACCCGACATTTCAATTAAAACAGAACGGAAAGCAGAATATCTCCCTTCATGTTTTAAATGAGTATGGCTGCACTGACATAGTTGTCAAGCAGGTCTCTGTGAATTCCGACTTCAAACTCGATGCTCCTCAGGTTATTCGAATTGGAAGTGACAACTTCATGCCTAAAGGCCTCAAAGACAATAAAGTGAAGTTTGTTATGTCCATAGTTGATCAAAACGGCAATCAGGTATACCAGACCAGCAACCGCTTAAAGGGTTGGGATGGTAAGTTGCCAAATGGAACATACGCCACTCCAGGTGACTCATTCAAGTGGAAAGTGATCATCGAAAACGACCTTACAAAAGAACAGAAATACTTTAACGGAACATTCAACGTCTCTCCTTAACCAAAACTAACAAACGAAGTGTGTAAGGAAAACCCTGCGTCTAAACCTCGCAGGGTTTTCTGTTTTTACACAGGTCTTTCGTGAGTTAGTTTCATAAATTACTTTATGTTCGGAACTTTCATGTATATTTTAGCGACTTCTTACTGAAAGATATATTGTAAAACTATCCTGTGACGATTAGGATTGCTCTTATATTGACTGTTGTGATGCTTCCGCTGACCAAAAATTTGGCGCAAGTAACTTCCACCGTCAATTCTGCCAATGCATGCTCATGCGATGGAACCGTCACATTCAATAATCCACCTTTATCAGTGGAATACAGCTTACTCGACAACAACAATTCACAGATTTCAGCAGGGACGGCTGCCGCAGGCAATTTCTCCATCAGTGGATTATGTCCTGGTGTGTTTTCACTTGAGGTGATTCAAAACTCCGATACTTCAATTTATTATTTGAATATTCCAACTTCGCTCGTGGATCCGGGCGATGCCTCATTTGAGAGCATTTGCTCAACGGATGGTTCTGTCAATCTCGATAACCTTGTGAGTGGCATAACTCCTTTTGGGGCATGGACATCCCCTTCAGGCAACATGCTCCCGCTGATGCCAATCAATGCGGAGTTCATGGAAGATGGCTGGTATACATACGGTGTTGTTTCAGGAGCATGCACTGTGTACACTGGTGTTTACATCGACTTCATTCAGAACGCAGATCCCGGACTCACAACGACATATGAGATTTGCGAAACATATGTTCCCTTCGCAATGATTGATTTCATGCAGGGAGATCCTGATCCCGGAGGAGAATGGTTCGATGCTTCAGGCAACCCAATCGACGGCTTTTATTATCCGGCCACAATGAATAGTGGATTGTTCACATATGTTATCGACACGGTACCCGGTTGCAGTCCAGTATTCCGTACCATGAATATTGATGAAAATGCGCAGCCTTTTGCTGGTAACGACACCCAGATTTCTGTCTGTGAGGGTGGTATTCCATTTGATATGCTGACACAGCTCACAGGTAATCCTGACGCAGGTGGACAGTGGACATCGCCCCAAAACACCCCGGTTAGCGGAACATTCAACCCGAATACATACACCGAAGGCGTATACAGATACCTTATTACAGCTAACGCACCTTGCGTAGCCGATCAGGCATTGCTCACAATCACTTTTTTGAATGAAGATCCTTCAGGAGAATCTGCCTCGATAAGTCTATGTGAAAATGCATCCGATATAGATATGTTTCTTGCTCTCAACGGCAATCCAACAGTTGGAGGTAACTGGACGAATATCAGCGGCCAAACTGTTGATGGCATATTCGACCCGGGAGGTGAAATTCCTGGTGTATACAATTATGTTTTCCCGAATGTAGGGTGTTCACCTGATGGTGCTGACCTGACAATTTCCGTTGAAAATTTGCACAATGCGGGTAATGATAACAGCTCAATAACTTGCGTATCAGCCAGCACTTTGAATTTAAACAGCTTGTTGACACTTGGGGCAGAGCTTGGCGGAATCTGGACAAATGAGGCAGGTCAACAGGTGAGCAATAGCTTCGCACCATCAGTCGGAACAGGAAGTTACGAATTCAATTATACCGTCAGTGGAACTCTTTGCCCGCCCGACGCATCCATTGTAGTCGTGACCGTGCAGGATGCGCCGGAACCTCCTGCAAACAATTTTATTCAGATGTGTGAAGGAGATGCTCCATTGAATTTGAGTTCACTTTATCCGACAATACCTGATATTTTTTTCGAGAACTCTGGTGGAGTCCTGATCGGTGAACTTTACAATCCATCATCTGGGAGTCAAATCATTACAGTTGTGGTAGCATCCGGCAATGGCTGTTCCGACGCAACCGGATTTATCGAAATCGAGGTAAATAATCCGGTTTTTGCAGACGACAGCATCAGCATCGACTTATGTAGTTCTCTGATAACTTTCAATTTGAATACACTTTTGGATGCACCTGCCATGGCAAGTGGTTCATGGTTTGATCAGGCGAATCAAGTCGTTGATGAAATTATTGATTTGACCGCAGGAGTTGACTTAACTTATCGATATGTAATTGATCCGCCTCCTTTGTGCGGCAGCGCAGAGTTGAATGTGATTGTAAATGTCTTTGAGCCGCAGGAAGCAGGAGAAGACAATAGTTTTATGTTCTGTTCAAATGATGCACCTGTCGCACTCGCCGAACTGCTTCCTGGGTCTTCTTCGGGCGTTGGAACATGGTCTTTAAATGGTCTTCCATACAACAATATACAAATCAACCCGGCTTCAGACATTTCAGGGGAATATTATTACATCGTGCCACAGAATGGAAGCTGCCCATCAGATTTTGCCATTCTTGATATTACCATTCAACCTGAAATAGACTTCAGTGCAGGGCCCGATCTGAGTGTGTGCGCCGGCGACCCGTCTGTTGCGTTAGGCCAAACAGCATCACCTGAAGCAACTTACAGCTGGACTCCTTCAACTGATTTATCAGCGGCGAATATTCCGAACCCCGTCTTAAATATACAGGCCGATATTGATGTATTATCAGTCACCTTTTATACCGTCACTGTGAATGATGGAGTCTGTTCATTTGAGGATGATATAATTGTGACAATTAGCCCTCGTCCTATTTTTCAACTTGTAGTGCCTGATTCGATCTGCAGGCAGGACGAATTGACAATTGCGCCAGGAGTCGAAGGCAATTACAGCTGGTCACCGGCTTTTCTTTTTGATAATCCTGAGGCATCTTCTCAAACCATCGAGCTTCAGAGTTCTGGTAATATTATTTGCACTGTTGAATCAGACCAAGGTTGTATGTGGTCAGATACAGCGGGAGTTATCGTCAACCAGCTTCCGTTCTTACAACTTTTTCCAATGCCCCTGGCAAGCTGCTCGCCACTTGAAGTGATATATGCTCCAGACTCGAGTAGTAGCGGAATTGACGCAATGATCTGGCAGATTGACGGGCAGGACATTGTTACTACAGACACATTCAATACAATCCTTGATACGCCCGGGGTATATGGCTTAACGGCCACAGCGGTCTCAGCAGAAGGATGCAATACATCATTAAATTTCGAATCCCTGCTTGAAGTATATCCCTCGCCGGTTGCTGATTTTTCTGTCACACCGGGCCAGCTTTCTACCATCGATCCGATAGCCCAGTTTTCCGACAATTCAACTGATGCATTCACATACCAATGGAATTTCGCTGGTCTTGGCATCAGCGACGAACCAAATCCAATATTTGAATTTCCCGTCGAAGACCCTGCCAACTTCGAGGTATGTCTCAAAGTTACCAGCCAATTGGGTTGTATCGACAGCACTTGCCGCTTTATAAATCTCGATAATCAATACGTAATCTATGTGCCCAATGCTTTCACGCCTGACAATGACGGACTCAACGACGTATTCTTACCTGTTTTGAAAGGCTTTGATGATAGCACTTACACCTTTCAGATTTTCGACAGATGGGGTGAGTTGATATTTGAGACCCATGATGTGCTGACGCCATGGGTGGGTGATGTGATCAACGGAACACATTATGCCAAAGACGACGTTTATCACTGGCAGATACTTATCAAGGATAAAGAAAAAGCTGAATATCTGAAATTCCGAGGACTGTTAACTCTGATCAGATAATTCCTTTTGCATTCCTCGAATGCTTAAAGTTCAGCTCCTGAATCATGCGATTTGACACGACGTCAACATTGTAACCTTTTTAGTTTCGCCCGTATAAAAACGCTGCGTTCGTGCTCCACCCTGATGCACAGATTAAACACAAAATCAATATCTTACATCCGATCCGAAGAACTGTTTTCTTACGGTAAGCAAGTTATTCTGGCAATTGTTCTGCTTATGTCGGGGCAACTGACCGCTCAGGAGTATGCTATCAGCGGCCCCGACATCGGTGGTTGTGGAGGCTTTCTTGTTGACAGCGGCGCCAGTGCCGCTGACTATACGGCCAATGAAGATGAAACCATCACGATATGTGCAGCCCTGCCCGAAACAATCATTACCCTGGTTTGGAATGTTTTCAATCTCGGAACGGGTGATTATCTTGAGATTTATGACGGCAACTCGACTGCTTCGGCATTGATCGGCAGCTACACAGGCAATGATCTGGCATCACAGATATTCACTTCAGCCAATATCAGCGGATGTTATACGCTTCACTTCGTATCGGACGGAAATGATGAAGGGAATTTTGCGGCTGAAATATCCTGCGGCACTCCCTGTCAGGCGCCGGTTTCATCAATTTCATCCACGTCTGGAATTTCGCCACTGATGATCTGTCCAGGTGAAAGTGTAACGTTCGACGGCGGTGCCACGCAATTCTTCAATGGAGGAACGATAGAAGATTTTACCTGGGATTTTGATGACGGAACAACAAACAACAGCGGATGGCCCAATGTGAGCCACACTTTCAATGAACCAGGTGGCTATAAAGTTCAACTCTCTGTAACAGATGACAATGGATGTGTGAATACCAATCTGAACGACTTCCTTGTTTTAGTCAGCACCTACCCGAGTTTTAACCTCATCACCGAAATCACTGACCTTTGCAGCGGTGGTGAAGCTTTTTTAGGTGTCACTAACCTCGCGCAGGATTCTACATACTACAATGATAGCCTGAATGTCTGGATCAGCCAACCCTGGTTTGATCTACCCGACAATTTCAACCCTGATGGAATTTTTGTAGAAGATGATCAAACGCAGTGTCAGGATTTTTACTTTACTTACAATGGATTTGGAGCCAATGAAATCATTGATGACATCGCTGACATTGACTATGTCTATCTAAATTTTGAACACAGTTTCATGCAGGATCTGATCATTACATTGGTATGTCCTAACGGTCAAACTGTAACATTACATCAGCAAACAGGCGGAGGAACCAATCTGGGCGAACCTGAGATTGTAGACGGTCCGGGAATTGGATTCTTGTATTCGTTTTCACCCGACGCATCGAATGGCACGTGGGGCGACAATGTTAACGGAGTCACATTGCCAGAAGGTGATTATGAAACGGTAACACCTCTTAGTGATTTACTGGGATGCCCGCTGAACGGAACATGGACACTTGAATTCTGCGATACCTGGGGAGGCGATGATGGTTATGTATTTGACTACGGCGTTCAATTTGACCCCTCACTTTATGGCGAAGTATTGAATTTTGCTCCGGAATATGGTCCTGGTTGTGATTCAACTTACTGGGAAGGCGCGGGCATTTCCGAAGAATCGGAAGGTTGCGATTATATTCATGTAGTGCTTAGTAATCCCGGTAGTTACGATTTTCAATATGTGGCAATCAACAACTTTGGTTGCACATTCGACACTACCATCACCATAACCGTGGACACAGCTCCTGCAATCAATGCCGGACCTGATATGACGCTCGATTGCCTGAACCCGGATATGACACTGAACGGAACTTTCAACAATTTACCTGCAGCTTCGTGCAGTGAAGACGCAGGAACTTATTCATATGAGTATGACAATGAGGAAACCTTAACTTGGACATTTTGCCCGGACCAGGGCGCTACAGCTACTACTGCAATGACTTTCACTTTTCTTTCCGGTGAAATGGAGAATTTTTTCGAAAGATTGGTCGTTTATGACGGGCCAAATACGAATTCACCTGTTCTCATTGACTGGACGGGAGGAGATGCAACAGGCATGAGCTGGACAGCGAGCAATTCAGATGGGTGCCTCACCGTATTTTTCCAGTCAGATTTTTCCAATTCATCAGCGGATGGCGATTTTCAGCCATGGTCATACCAAGTTGGTTGTGAACAGGTCATTCCTGAGTACGAGTGGTATTGGACACCGGTCAATCCGTTGAACGATTCACAAAATCAGAACGCGTCAATAACCCAACTCGAGCAGACCACGACATTCACATTAACCGGATACCCTGCAGGGCAGCCCAATTGCGCCAGTTCGGACCAGGTTACCATCACGGTCATCAATGATTTTGATGTCGAAACATTATCTTCCTTCCAGGCCTGCACTGGAACACTGACTGAAATTTACCCCGCTTCAGTATTGGGCGGCACAGCGCCAATCAATCTTCAATGGATCGATGAAAACGGCAACATTTACGAAGAAGACACAACTGAAGTGATAGCTTCACTCAGCGTCAACTATATGCTGGTTGGAGAAGATGCCTGCGGCTTGCGCGATACTTCAATGACGACAGTCAGCGCAGTTCCGCCGCTCGATGCCACTTTCAGCCTCACGAATTTTGAAGGATGCAATCCCATAGATGCTCTGATGATTTCTGCTACTGAAGAGTATCAGAATATAGCTCAAATGATATGGCATTTTGGAGATGGAGACAGCACCGTTGTGCTTGCTTCGGCCAACCACACTTATACGGAGTCAGGAGTTTATTATCCATGGCTTAAGGTCGTTGATGTGAATGGATGCATCACAACAGATACATCGGAGATTCCGGTGAGGGCATTCCCATCTCCCATTGCTCAATTCACGGTTGACAACCCATTGGCCATTCTGCCGAATACCTCATTCAGGTTTGAAAACGAATCTACAGATGGTGAATACTTCCAGTGGTTATTTGACGAATTCGATCTGATTGATGCATTCGACACCACCTATGCTTTTCCGCCGAACACGGAGGGCACTTATGTAGTGGAATTATTTGCCAGCAATCAATATGGTTGCACTGATCATACCGAAATGACAGTAATTGTAGATGAAGAAATTGATCTGTACATTCCCAATTCTTTCACGCCCGATTATGACGGCATCAACGATGTTTGGCTTTTCAAAGGGTCCGGGTATAACAATTTGGTTTTCAACACCAAGATATTCAACCGCTGGGGGGAACTGATGTTCGAATCCAACGATCCCGAGGAAGCATGGACCGGAAATTACCGAGACGGCAGCAATTTTGTGCCGGATGGCTTATATTTCTATCGCATTCATGTACGCGATACCCGCAATGAAATAGGCCATATTTTCGAAGGTCACATCACCGTCGTACGATAACGGAAAGCCCTCTCGGAGGAAGTTTCCGCGATTTTTCACTTTTGTTCATGCATTTCAGCAAAAAAAACAGCGATTTTCATACATGAACTGGTTGAAAAAACAACCATACTGAACCAGTTAAAAAATTTGTTCGCATGCAACTTCTTTATCTTTGCTTAGTCATTAAAGGGTGTAGCATTAACTCTACTGATTTTCATGAAACGGATTCTACTTCTCATTACGACAGTCTTAATTTCCCAACTCACACAGGCTCAGTGCGGTAACCCCGGATTTTACTGTATGGACGACGGTACTTTTACTGTTTCAGACTATAACACGGTTTCAGACGACGCCGGTGGTGGTCCATATACCGACACGGATTACACCATGACGCTGTGTCCTGATACTCCGGGAGACGTAGTTCAGCTGACTTTCAGCGCATTCGCTCTTCAAACGAGTCCAAATGCCAATAACAGCGATTACCTGAGCGTTTTCGATGGTGATGACACATCAGCGCCATCACTGGGTGATTACACAGGAAGCTCCATTCAGGGTCTTCAGATTACAGGAACTGTATTTAACACCACGGGCTGTCTGACACTTGTGTTTTCTTCCAATGGTCAGCCAAACGCAGCTTCTCCCGGTTTCGAAGCTCAGATTCTTTGCACAACTCCTTGCGCCAACCCGACTGCGGCATCGGAAATCTTAAATCCTTCTCCTGATGACCCAGCTATTCAGACTGTAAGCGTGTGTATGGACACACCAATTACTTTCGGTGACAATGGTTCGGCCGCAGCTGCAGGTTTTGCATTGGCTGAGTGGATATGGAATTTTGATGACGGCACAGTGGTTACCAACACAGGTCCGGGTAGTGTATCACATTCATTCAGCGAGCCCGGTGAGTACATCATAACTCTGACGGTTGAAGACAACAACCTCAACGAGTTAGGAAATGGTTGTCAAAGTCTCAATATTCTCCCATTGCAGGTTCTCGTGAGCACATACCCTACTTTCAGTGGTATGACTGATTTGGAAACATGCCTGGGTGAAACCGTAATAGGTGCGGTTGAAGTTGGAGACCCTGATGCATTACCTGGTGGAGATACAGAAATTGGTGGTGGAGCATCTGGAACAACATGGACAGCACTTCCTCCCCAGGTAGTTGCAGGTGAAACTTACCTCGCTGATGGCGCGGGTTTCTCCTACTCGACTTCGCTTGTATTCGACTTTTTCGAAGCGGACCAAACTCTTGAAAATTGTGACGACCTGTTGAGCATTTTTGTGAACATGGAGCACAGTTATATGGGTGATTTGGGTCTATTCATTACATGTCCTGACGGTACCATGGTAAATCTTGTTGAATGGGGAACTAACGGTGGCGGAGGAACATTCCTCGGTGAAGCAATAGACAATGAGAATACTGAACCAGGTGTTGGATATGATTATTTCTGGGATCCAGATGCTACCAATGGCACTTGGGGAGAGAATGCAACCGGAATTGACATATTGCCAACTGGATCTTACGAAGCCGCAGGCGACCTTTGCGATCTGGTTGGTTGCCCTCTTAATGGTGAATGGTCATTCACCGTAACCGACAATCTTGCGATTGACAACGGCTATATTTTTTACTGGGGCATTGCTTTCAACCCGGAATTGTATCCCGGAGTAACCACATTCACACCAACCATAGGTAGTGGCCCTGACTCATCGTATTGGGTAACTGCAGGAGCACAATGGATTACGGATGTTACGCCTGATGGAGATCAAATTTCAATAACCCCAGAAACAGAAGGTGTTTTTGATTACACTTATACCGTAATCAATAGCTTCGGTTGTGAGTTCGACACCACCATTCAAGTAACCATCACCCAGGCACCTCTTGTTAGTGCAGGACTTGATCAGTTATATAGTTGCGGTGCCGTAACACTCGAAGGTTCTTTGATTGGTGACGCACCGGTTGCTTGCTCAGAGTGTGGCACGTTCAACTACTGTTACGATGCATTCGATTTTTATCAGGCAACATACTGCCCCGATGTTCCAGGTCAAGGCGTTATTACAATTACATTCATGGAAGGTTCTGCCGCTGTGAATGATAATCTCAACTTGTACGACGGTCCAAATACTTGGCCGTCTCCATGGCTTGGTGGCTTTACAGGTGATCTGAGCGGACAGAGCTGGACCTCAACAGATCCAAGTGGTTGCCTGACCTTTTTCATATCGGAATGGGATGGCGAAGACAACTGCGCTGACGGCGGCGCAGATGAATGGACTTATGTAGTAACGGCAACAAGTTCAACTGCTGCCAATTTCGTTTGGGACTGGAATCCGGGAACCGGATTAGACTTTTCCAATATTCAAACCCCTACAGTTATAGATCTTACTCAAACTACAACCTATACCCTTACAGGATATCCGGCCGGACATCCGGCATGCGGAAGCACCGATGAAGTGATAGTAAGTGTTGATCCATTGGGTGATCCCGGTCTTGACAATAACATTACCGTTTGCAGTACTGATGCTCCGTTCAGTATGATTGATGAATTGTTGGGTACACCTGTATCTACAGGAATCTGGTACGATGTCAATGACAATCCAATTCCGGATGGCATGTTTGATCCAATGACAGATCCTGCCGGCAATTATGAATACCGCGTCGAATTCGCCAATTGTTTGGCATTTTCAGTTCTTACGATTGAAATGGCAGGGCCGACGGTCATCAATATACCGAACGATACAACCATTTGTACCGGTGGTAGCATCAGCTTAGATCTCTATGATCTTGACAATGGTCAGGCTCCATTCTCTTATACCTGGGATTATGATGGCGTTGTAATCGGCAATCAGCAGAACGCTTCGCACACCCCGCTTCAATCAGGCAATGCCTGTCTTACTGTTTTAGATGATTGCGGTTTTTCAATTACTGAATGCTTTGCCGTAGAAGTATTACCAGGAATTGATGTTGTATTCTCAGCAGACACCACTATGGCTTGTTATCCTGAGGTATATACGCTGACCAATGGAGTAGATCCGACATTCTACCAAACCTCCGAATGGACAATTTCCAACGGCAATGAAATCAACAACGAAGATGAAATTACGATTGGATTTGAATATCCTGGTACATATACTGTAACACTCACGCTCACCAATAGTCTGGGTTGTGCTTATTCTGCAACGTATGATAACTACCTGACGTCATTCGCTCCGCCAATAGCAGGATACACTGCTGATCCGCAGCCAACCAATATTGAAGATACTGAAATACAGTTTACAGATGCCACACAGGGAGCTGAAATTGTTGAATACAGCTGGAGATTCTTTGACATGAGCGGACAACAGATCGGTGCATCTGCTCAGGCTAATCCAAACTTTGAATTCCCGAATGACTTCGGAGGATTATACAATGTATTCATGGAAGTGACAGATATCAACGGCTGCACTGATGCTATTACTCCGGGTATCATTGATATCGACGATTTGCTGCAATTCTATGTACCAACGGCATTTACGCCGAACAACGACGGAGTAAATGATGTTCTCTTCTTTGAAGGAGCAGACATCAACCCTGACCGATTCAGTGTTAAAGTGTTCAACAGATACGGCGACAAGGTTTTTGAAACTGCAGATCCAAGCACTCCATGGGTTGGAGACACCTACGATGGCGAATATTTCGTTCCTAACGGAGCTTATAACTGGGTGGCGATTGTTGTATCTGATTCTACCGGAGAACGCAGGGAGCTTTCAGGTTCGGTTATGGTAATCAGATAGAACGTCTTTATCGATTAAAAACATATAAAGCCATCCTTTCGGATGGCTTTTTTTTATACGCGTGAAATTTTTGCTGCATTCGCAATTCATCCCTAACGAGTTTCAAAACCCTGTGAAAACGGAACTGAAAGCTGCAACAAATAAGGTATATCCGAACCCACCTTTTTCTCAATCTATCACCAATCATTCGAAAATGAATAGCAAACGAAGCCACGGTCACTCGAAAGTTAAATCGAAACCAGATTGATTACTAAAAGAAAAATCAGATCGACCTAATTGTTACAGTCTGCTTTAACCTTTGGTAAAATGATCCCTGATTTCGGCGATGCGTTGATTATCCGTTGGGTGATCTGAAGTACCAATCACAATTTCTTTTTTCAGAAACCTGTGATCCACGGTCATAATATTTCTCAGCTCTTCCTGCGCACTGCCGGGACCACAAATGTATATGGCATCTTCAGAAACAAGATGACCCATCACCGCTTCATACATCTGCCCAACTTCCTGAGCAACCTTATTGTGATGAGCGACCTCACTGCTTGAATGATCCGAATGTCGTTTTGATTTGATATGGCTGATCACTTGATAGTCACCGTTGTTTTTGCGATCCTGCGTTCCGATGATGTACGCCTGTTTGTGATCTATCCAAACACCAACCACATTTTTTCCCTGATAACTCATAGTTTATTGTATTTTTTATATATGTTTCATGTTAGAATTCTTGTAAGGCACGAGGCCAAACAGCCTGAATGATATACTCCGCACTTATATAAGCCTGATAAGTGATTATTTCCCTTTTGAGCGTATCTTAGATTCGATATCCTGCATGGTAAGCCTTATGCTTTTCAACTGTTCATCCAACGCATCTTTCGCCTCAGCCTTTCCCAAGACGAATTGTAAACGAAGCGCTTGCAACTCAGACCTCCACTCTGTGCCCATTTCTTCAACAACTGCTTTGGCTTCATCAAACTCCATACCTGCATCGTGCATGTAGTGATTGAACCTTCTTCCTGCTTCCTGTATGACATCTTTTGCTTCAGCCTTCCCCAGTGCTGCCTGCACGCGCAGCTCCTCAAGTTCATTGGCGGCTTTTCGCAAGCCCGAGATCAATTTCTCTGTGAATGTAGTTTGTTCTGACATGGTTGAATTATTTCGACCAATGTCGCAGTGTTTCTCCAATAAAAATATGATCTCCGTCAGTACTGTGCGAATTCCAAAAGTATCAAGCAACAATTGCTTGCCTGATCCTTTTGTGTTTTCATATCATCAGAACTTTCGATGAAGAAAAAAAGAATCGACTCGAAAAAACTCTCCGGCAGAAATGTTCAATAAAACATGATAACACTCCAACTGCAATTATAAAATCCATAGAATTGCCCATACAAAGACTTGTATCTTCACCAAAAGAAATGGGGAGATCCTGCATTTGAAAATTTCACACCAAAGCTCA
Source organism: Crocinitomicaceae bacterium (assembly GCA_040381475.1). Classification (GTDB taxonomy): domain Bacteria; phylum Bacteroidota; class Bacteroidia; order Flavobacteriales_D; family Sanyastnellaceae; genus JAIBBG01. The sequence goes on from JBEIHH010000029.1 coordinate 17,851, forward strand.
AGGGTGAAGTTAACGAACGCTGTGCACCATTTTGCACAGATTGGCTTACAGTTACTCCAACTCAATAAGCCCTTGCCCACAAAACCCTTCTGGCCGAAGGCTTGCCCGTAACCATGCACACGCCCGGCTCTTCGCCCAAGTCAAATGGTATACAGCGAATTGTGGCCTTTGTTTCTTCTTTTACCCTGTCCTCTGTTTCTGCTGTCCCGTCCCAATGAGCAAGAAAAAATCCACCTTTGGTATCAAGTTGCTTTTTGAAGTCAGCATAATCATCCACACGTGTGATGTGCTCATCACGATATTGAAGTGCTTGTGAGTAGAGATTCTCCTGGATGTCTTTCAACAACTTTTCTATTTGCTCTATGGCGGCAGATTGTGCAATTGTCTCTTTGGTGCCATTGTCGCGACGGGCCACTTCTATGGTGCCATTCTCAAGATCTTTTGGTCCAATTGCAAGACGCACAGGCACCCCTTTCAACTCATACTCCGCGAATTTCCATCCGCTGCGTTTCGTGTCATCGTCATCGAACTTCGCAGTAATTCCCTTTGCTTTTAGTCCCTCCATCAGAGGCTGAACTTTTTCAGCAATTACCTTTAATTGTTCTTCGCCCTTATAAATCGGCACAATCACAACATGTATCGGGGCAAGATTAGGAGGAAGCCGCAAGCCTTTGTCATCACTGTGAGCCATCACCAGTGCGCCCATGAGTCTGGTAGAAACACCCCAAGAAGTTGCCCACACATAATCGAGCACACCCTCCTTCGATGTGAATTTCACATCGAATGCTTTAGCAAAATTCTGGCCTAGGAAGTGCGATGTTCCTGCCTGCAATGCTTTACCATCTTGCATCAAAGCTTCAATACACATTGTATCCAGAGCTCCTGCGAATCTTTCACTTTCTGATTTGCTTCCTTTAATAACAGGCATTGCCATCCACTTCTCAGCAAATTCAGCATATACATCGAGCATTTTTTTCGTTTCTTCAATTGCTTCCGTTTTTGAAGCATGAGCGGTATGTCCTTCCTGCCACAAAAATTCTGCTGTACGCAAAAACAAGCGCGTGCGCATTTCCCATCGCACAACATTTGCCCATTGATTGATCAAAATCGGTAAATCGCGGTAGCTCTGAATCCATCCTTTGTAGGTATTCCAGATGATTGCTTCAGAAGTCGGACGCACAATCAATTCCTCTTCCAGTTTGGAATCTGGATCAACCATCAGTTTTCCTTTTTCATCAGGATTCACTTTGAGCCTGTAATGCGTAACAACAGCGCATTCCTTTGCAAAACCTTCGGCATGACCTTCCTCCTTTTCCAAAAAGCTTTTAGGCACAAACAAAGGGAAATAGGCATTTACGTGACCTGTGTCTTTGAACATTTTATCCAAAGCATCACGCATCTTTTCCCAAATGGCAAAACCATAAGGTTTGATGACCATACAGCCGCGAACAGCGCTGTGTTCAGCCAGATCAGCGTTAATTACTAATTCATTGTACCATTTCGAATAGTCTGTTGCCCGTGAGGTAAGCTTTTCAGCCATAGTATATTGGTATGGAAATTGATAATGTTTTAATCGTGCAAAGTTAAGGTAGGTTTGAGAGACTTAACAGAGTTGTCAAAAGCAAGACAACTAATAATTCTGAAAGCATCACTTTGAGAATTCGAACCTGCCCACCGAACATAAATGATCAACTCAGTTTGCGACTATGCGGATAAATAGTTGACGCTATTAAAGAAACAAGTACAAATATTAAATACCTTAGACACATGGGAAAATTAAACATCATATTGATTGCGCTGGTGGTGCTACTTTTTGCTTCCTGCACGTCGAACAGATATGCGACAACGGGTCCCTATGAATCGGACGAGGTATATTACACTGCAGACGAGACCTACATTTCAGACTTCGCTCTTGTTGATGATATCGGTTCTGATGTCCCGCAAAGCAATGGATCCACCAATGACAGTAACACTGAAAACACGGATGATTATTACTCGACCCAATCAGAAAACGAAAACGTAACTAACAACTATTATGGCAATGTTTACCAATCTCCCTGGATGAACTCACCCGGATACTGGAATTCGGGCTTTGGCTGCTACAATTACGGATCATATTGGAACAACTGGGGGCCAACAATACAGCTTGGCTGGAATCCCTGGTCGGGCTGGTATACCGGATTCAGCTACAACTGGGGCTGGGGCGGAGGATGGAACGGACCAAATTGGAACAATGGATGGTGGAACTCTCCATTTTATGATCCGTGGGGTTGGAACTACGGATGGTGTGGATACAATGCATGGGGCTGGAATCCATACTGGAATTCACCATACAACTTTTATTCGCCTGTATTCAACAATGGCTGGGCATGGAACAACAATGGCTGGTTCAACGATGTAAATGAAAACGGGTTCGTTTTTGGACGGCGAAATCCAATTGCTGTTTCCAGCAGTGTAAATTCTACATACACAGATAATGTGTTTTACGATGGAACAAAAGAAGAACCCGGCTTCACGGGCCTGATGAATAACGGCCAGGTGTTTGACCCTGTTACACCTGCAGTTGGACAAACAACTGCAGCAAGTCCCGGTAATTTTTCCGTGAAGCCGGAAAACGGTCAGGAATTCAATGGAGTAAAGCCACAACTCAATCCATCAACAAGCAATGGAATAATTTCAGTGAATGAAAACCCAGAAGTGACAAATGCAACTTCATCTCCTTTCAAACCTTTAGTAAATAGCAAACCCTCAACTGCCGGGAACATCAAGCCGAGTCCAACATATACTCTCGACAGACCCTCGGTAACAGAAAGTAAGCCATCTTCAAAGCCCGAAAATTCGAGGCCTGGATCCAATGGAATTAGCAAAGAGCCTGTGCGAGAAAAGCGTGCAGCGCAACCGGAAAAAATCAGAATGAATGAGCCTGTGCGCAGCAAAGAGCCCTTTCAGCAGCAACCGCAACGGGAGCAGCGCAAACCTTCGATGACTCAGCCGCAAGTAACCAGCCCTCAGCGCGAAAGACAGCCGGAGCGCATCAATAAGCCCGAGGTACGGCAGCCACAAAGGCGCGAACAGGAAATTAGCAAGCCCAAACAACAAGAAAGCAAACCGGCGCCTTCGATAAATCGCAGTTCACCGCCATCGAGAAGCACACCATCGTCGCCATCCTCTCCATCGAGATCAGGAGGCGGAGGCGGGGGCGGAGGCGGTTCAACGCCAAGAAGAAAGTAAAACGCACAGCAATTCAAAACACGAATGAAAAAGTTGAAAACACTTTTATTGGTTGCCTTTTGCGTGGGAGTTTCAAACATTCATGCTCAAAATGAAGCAGACGCATTGCGTTATTCTTTTTCCGATTTGCCGGTAACGGCCAGATCACTTGGAATGGGCGGTGCAACAGGCGCAGTTGGTGCAGATGTCTCCAATTTCTTCAATAATCCCGCAGGACTTGGCTACTACAAGCGAGGGGTGTTTGATTTTTCGCTGGCGCTAAACGATAATATCAGCACAACGAACTATACAGGAGTGCAGAGTGAAAACCAAAGGTCGCGTGTGCTGTTGAATAACCTGGGCCTGGTGACGAGTAAAAAATTGCAAAGTGGAAAGTGGAAAGAAATTAACTTCGGTATTGCATATGGCAAGACCAATCAATTCAATCAGAACCTCACCATCAGGGGTGAAGATTATACCTCACTGCTTATTCCATTTTCACTGCAGGCAGATGGCACCTTGCCCGAAAATGTGACTGACCAGTTTCCTTTTAGTGCGGGACTGGCTTATGAAACATACGCCATCAATCCAACAGATTCGACAGGACAGTTTTATGCGCCTGCTTCTGAGGGGGTAGCATCGCAGGAAAAAATGATCAACAGATCGGGTTCTCAGGGTGAAACCTCATTTGGATTCGGTGTCAATTATGATGACAAGATACAGTTTGGATTCAGTCTCAATTTTTTGGGTATTTCGTTTACCGAACGCAGTACTTATTCAGAAAAATTCGAAGCCACAGAAGACCTGACAAGCCTTAATTTTAGTGAGTTTTTGCGCACGGATGGTACTGGTGTGAATACCAGACTTGGAGTCATATTCAGACCTTCACCCTGGCTTCGAGCAGGTGTGGCTTATCATTCAAGAATGCGGATTACACTTCATGACCTGTACAATACCAAGATGAATACTTTGGTGAATGGTACTCGATATGAATTTTCATCACCCGATTTGATTACGGATTATACGGTGCGCACTCCTTCGCGATTGATGGCCAACGCAGCGTTCCTGCTGGGAGACATTGGTATAGTCAGTGCGGATTACGAATACACCAATTATGATCGTATACGCATGAGAGGATCAACTACCAACAATTACGATTATTCAGCAGAGAATAATACCATCAGATCGATTTATCAAAGTACTCATACGGTAAGAGCGGGATTGGAAATTCGTGTGAACAAGGCTTTGTATCTGAGAACGGGTGCGACCTACAGACAGAACCCGATATCTGAGGAGATGACAGGTGATGAGGCTCCCGATGTGATTTCATATCACGGTGGAATTGGGTTCCGTTCGGATTACTTCTATGCCGATTTCGGTTTGTCGATTGCTGAAGAGCAGAGTGCCTATTATTTATACGATCCGAAATTCGTTGAGCAGACAAAAATCACTTCCAGAAATACCAGAGGTATTTTGGCTTTCGGTGTAAGGTTCTGACATCAGTCATTCATTTCTCGGGAGCTGGAGCTGCACCAGAAGATTCTCTCAAATAACGCCTTACCAAATAATGTCCAAGGTATATGAGTGGTGTGAGAGCAATTGCCATGATGAGCTTAAGGAGGTAGTTGGTCGGAGCAATCTCCCAGAAAGCCGACAATGGCAACGTCCCCGGAACAATAAAGCCGATATACAGAACCAGGTAACTATCGAACAGCTGGCTTATTAAAGTTGATCCGGTACTGCGCAGCCAAATCATTTTGTTTCCTGTTTTCCTTTTTATCCAAGCAAAAATGGTGGCATCCAAAACCTGAGAAAAAAGAAATGCCGTAATACTTCCCGCTATAACCCAGAGGGATTGTCCAAAGACTTTTCCATATTCTGCATCGGTAGCCGTCTGATTGCTGACAACAGTATTGGCAGGAATTTCCAGAGTAATCAAAAGAATAATGAAACAGTACGCAATGAGTGTAGCAGTGATCCAGGAAAGACGCCTGATAGCTCGCTTGCCATAGAATTCGTTTATCAGGTCGGTCACAAGAAATACCACCGGCCATGGCAAAATTCCTACAATGGTTACAAAAGGACCGAACTTATTTCCAAACAAATCGAACGTGAGTGGAATATCAATCAATTTGTTGCTGATCAATTCCGCTGTTACCGCATTGGTAATAAAAAAGCCGGCAAGGGCGATAAAGAGCCACTCGCGTCGTGTGGATGCAAGGTTATTTTCCAATATCAGTCAATTATAATTTTCGAAGTTATCTGTTGCTGATTAACGACAGAAGACCAATTGACTATGTAAACACCTTTCGCCCATTGGACAGTAGGTATGTCGGTATTGTCTTTGGTAAGTTTCTCCATCAATAAGCTGCCTTCCGCATCGTAAACACGAAGCATTCCCTCTGCCCTTCCTATGCGGCAAGCAATTCGGTTGTTGTTGTAATAAATGGTTTGTGAAGAGCTATTGAATTCTGAAACATTGTTTGGACCGGTTGGTGCTCCGAATGCGTACTGACCAGTCTGCAGATCAAAAATCCGTATTCTGCCGCTCCAATTGTCGATCCCAGGAGAAGTCAACACTTCATAATTCTGAAACAACTGCCATGCTGAAACACCATCAGGACGATAAAGAAGAACAAGACTATCCTCATTGTAATTGTTTGCTTCGAAATATTCGAATAGCAAAGGATCAAAAAATTTGTTGTCACTTTCATTCCCATAATAACGAATGGTAGCAGTAATTTCAGAATCATCCAGACCATTGTGCCAAACATTCCACCAACGATCTGGCGAGATATAATACTCACCCTGAACAAGATTCTCGTCAGCGGCAGCCCAATGATTTTCCACACGCATGAAAATGCTATCCTGCCCACCTAAAGTTTCAACATCCACTTCCATTTCAGCATATGAGAAATTGTTAAGGCCATCATCATTCATGGATTTTTCTTCACCCAAAACTGCATAATTCAATTCGCCTGTTGGATTCAGGAAGAAGATCTCCGGCTCAAAATCAGACGGCAAAGTTACCGTAACAATTGAATTCTGCCCGCCAGCGACGACCTCACCGATCCAGACTTCACCACTCGCTGACCGCGCAGAGACCGAGATTGGAACATTTTCATAATAATCTGAACTATAATGTCTGAACTGATCGATATGAAGTTCCCAATCGCTGCCATTGGTCTGCAAAAACTGTTTCAACCTGAATTCAGGGAATCCCGGCTCAAAAACCCAGTTATCAAAAAACCCAGTTAAATCAACCAATGTAAAGTCTTGCAAGAAATCCCGAAAATCCGAGCTTGTATGCGCCGTAAACTGTCTGTCGTTCATCATGCTCTGAATTGCCTCAAAAAAAGCAACGTCTCCCATGTAAGCTCTGAGATTATGAGCCATAAGTGCACCTTTATTGTATACATGATCGCCATAGGTAGCAGTATTCGGAACGCCGCTCACGGGGTATCTTTCACCATCGTTTCTGTGGGCATAAAGCAGAATGTCTTTGAGCAAATCCATCATGAATTCATGATACTCATCCGCGCCATATAGATTTTCAAGAAACAGGGCTTCGCTGAATTTGGCCCATCCCTCATTGAGCCACATATCACCTGCATTGCGGCAAGTGACAAGATCGCCCCACCAATGATGTGAAAGTTCATGTGCCATCAAAGTTTCATAAGTCGTTGTGCCATCCAGCGTAATGAGCGGATAAGCGATGCTTGTTGCGTGTTCCATAGCTCCGGCATTAAAAGGAACAGCTGTAAAACCAACCCTCGACCAACGATAAGGACCATAATGATCTTCAAAACCAGTCATACATGAGGTCAAATTGATCATGCTCAGTTTCATGTCGGTAGTATCAGCCGCCTTGGCCACCAGCCACATCGGAATGTTATCCCCGGTTATACTTACATAATTCTGTTCAACATGCGTATAGTTGGTTACGGCTACACAGGCGAGATATGTTGGAATTGTTTGATCCAGTTGCCAATGCGTGAGAAGCGAATCAACTCCAATTTCATCAACCGCAGTGCGCATTCCATTGCAGTATGCCGTTCTGTTTTCATTGGTCAGCACATGGAAAGAATAGGTGCTTCTTTCAACGAAATTGTCGAAACAAGGAAACCATATCCGACCCAGGTTGTGCGGTACGGAAGTAAATCCGACACCGAGATTGTATGCGTATCCTGAAGAAAAATAAAACCCACCCCATGTCGGATCAGATTGAGGCGACCCATGATAGTATACAGTCATATCGCCCGCGTCACCGTTATTTAGAGCATTTCCAATCTGCACGAACAAGTCGCTATTCGAGTGGTTGTATTCAAGCAATCCGTTGGGAGAAATTATACTGTCCACAGTAAGCCCCAATAAGTCAAGATGAATTTGTTCAATATCATCCATGAGGGCCGTGTAGGATATTTTGCATGAAGCTTTGATGAGATCGTCATCCATCATGGTGAAATCAAGACTGATTTCGTAATGTTGAATATCGATTGAATCAGATCGGCTATTTCCGGGATCTTCAATTGCATCACCGCCCCGCAATGGCAGAAATTTCTTTGAAGATTGACAATGATGCTTGTGAATCTGGCCGTTGACGCAGAGATCAGAAATTAAGGCGAGTAAAAACAGCATGATGGTTCTCATATTCCAAAAATACCTTGTTCGGAGAATTGTTCGACATCATATTGATTACACCTTTCGGATCAAGGCTGCTTAAGGCATGCACAAGGAGGAGACTCATTTCAGGATGCACTAAAAACCAACAAAAAGAATCAGGTCAGGTCGCTGTAACAAATATTTTTGGCTTAGTCCAATTTTGGGAAACCTGAGAGCAACATCTTTCAAATAGATCTACCTGCTTGATTATTAAATACATTAAGTCGACAAACCTTGCGTAAGTAGGGTAAATAAGATACTCATTGTAACTTTGTTTATTGGAATCCTAAGCAATAGAAATACAATTAGAACATGAAACCTAGCAACGAGCTTTTTGACTTGATCAAATCACTCACAAAAAGTGAAAAGCGATTCTTTAAACTGCAGAGTTCATTGCAAAGTGGCGATAAGAATTATGTGCGTCTTTTTGATATCATCGATAAGATGGAATCATATGATGAAGAATTGGTCAAAAAAACATTCAAAGGTGAAAAGTTTATCAAGCATTTACCATCCGAGAAGAATCACCTGTATAAACTTATATTAAAGGCACTGAGGAGTTACTATAGCGAAACTTCAATCAGCAGCACATTGAAACAGGAGATCAAGAATATTGAAATTCTTTACAACAAGGCGCTATTCGATGAATGCTCAAAATTTCTTGAAAGAGCCAAAAAAATGGCTGCCAAGTATGAGAAGTTTTATTATCTGTTCGAGTTGATCTATTGGGAGAAGACTTTACTTGAAGAGTCATTTGAAAACGGAAAATTCATAGATCTGAATCAGCTCATTCAGGAGGAGCGTGATGTGCTCGAAAAGCTGAGCAATCTTGCGGCATATCATGTGTTGTATTCCAAGATCAATTATGTATTCCGCAGCGGAGGCTATTCCCGCACAGAAGAGAATGTTCAGATTGTCGAAGAAATTGCGAATGATCCTTTGATAAAAGGAAAAAACACGGCCTTGTCGAAGCGGGCCGCGACCATTTGTTATTATACGCAGGGCTTTTGCAATCTTGCAAAAGGTGATTCGACGACTGCACTGGAAAAGTTCATGCGGGTAAGAACGATTCTTGACGAGGCTCCTTCGCTGAAAAGCGATTTATCAAAGCGCTATATCCGCACATTGTCGAATATCATAGTTTGTTTGACAGATCTGCGCAGATTCCAGGAAGCGGAAGGAATTATTCAGGTAATGCGGGAGTTAAAGGGTGCGGATGGTTTTGATTCACCCGATATTCAGACGGCAATTTTCAAGGATACGGGTCTGAATCAGCTTCAGTTGTTTCATTTCAACGGTCAGTTTACGAAAGCTTTACCTGAACTGGATGAAATCACCAGAAGTCTTGCCGAATATGAAGGAAAACTGCACAAAGAGCACGAATTGGCCTTCTTCTATCAGTTTGCCTACCTGCAATTCGGAGCCGGTAATTACAGCAAAGCCTTATCATGGCTGAACAAGGTTCTTAACGACAATGAAACAGATTTAAGACAGGACTTGTATAGCTACGCGCGACTCTTCAATCTGGTAATTCACTTCGAGTTGGGTAACTTTGACTTGCTTGAATACACCATAAAATCAACCGTGCGTTACCTGCAGAAGCGAATGCGCGATTTCCCTCTGGAGAAACTGATCATTGAACAATTCAAAAAATTGATTCGGACTCAAAATGCTTCAGAACGCAGGAGTGTTTTTCTAAAATTCAGGGAGCAACTGAAGCATGAAATAAAGAGACCTGAAGACGCAGTCATACTTAAATATTTCGATTTTATTGCATGGCTGGAAAGTAAAATAACAGAAGAACGATTTGAGGATTTGGTGCAGCGATCTGTTCGCGAAAGTCAGCTTATATCATAAAGAAAGACAGATTGGAATATCCGTCTTTCGGATTAATCGCATTGAACTTGATA
>JBEIHH010000030.1:0-27596 GCA_040381475.1 Crocinitomicaceae bacterium
ATCATTGAAGCCATTGTCGAAAATCTCGATATTAAGAGAACATTATTCAAAGAACTGGAAGTTATTGTAAGCGAGCAATGCATTCTGGCAAGCAATACATCTTCACTTTCAATTACTGCTATTGCAGCTTCATGCGCAAAGGCCGACAGGGTTTTGGGCATTCATTTCTTCAATCCTGCCCCATTGATGCCACTGGTCGAAATCATACCTGCGCTTCAGACTGATCCATCACATGTTTTGCGTTGTAAGAAATTGATTTCAGACTGGAACAAAGTTCCTGTCGTTTGCAAAGACACCCCCGGTTTTATAGTGAATCGTGTTGCCAGACCATATTACAGTGAATCACTGCGTATATACGATGAAGGTATTGCTGACATCACAACCATTGACCAGGCCATGCGTGAATGTGGATTTCGCATGGGGCCTTTTGAATTGATGGACATGATTGGCAATGACGTCAATTATGCCGTGACAGAAAGTGTCTTTCAGGCCTTTTATTTCGACCCGAGATACAAGCCCAGCATTACCCAGAAAAAACTGACTGAAGCAGGATGGCTGGGAAAAAAAACCGGACGAGGATATTATGATTACGGTCCCGACGCATCAGCAACACAGCCTTCCTCAGATTCAGAGTTCAAAAAAAAGATCAGTGACCGTATTATCGCCATGCTCATCAATGAGGCATATGATGCGATGTATTATAAAGTTGCAACCGAAGAAGATCTCGATATTGCCATGACGAAAGGTGTGAATTATCCCAAGGGCCTACTCGCCTGGGGCAAAGAAATCGGGCTTGAGAAGGTTGCAGATCGAATCCGCAGTCTCTATGAATTTTATAACGAAGACAGATATCGTCTAAGTCCCGGACTTCGAATCTTCCTTTCCAAATGAAAAAGAAAATCATCGTATTAGGTGCAGGACTAGTTGGTTCTGCCATTGCTCAGGACCTCAATAAAAAACACGAGGTTACCTCTGCAGATATAAGTGAAAGTGCCTTGCAAAAGCTTTCCAATGAAGGCATTCAAACGGTTAATATCAATCTGAACGAGGGAGAGGCGCTCAGGAAACTGATTGCGGGTTATGATCTGGTGATCGGCGCAGTGCCTGGTTTTATGGGATACAGCACAGTTGAAAACGTCATTCGGGCCGGTAAAAACATGGTGGATATTTCCTTTTTTCCGGAAGACACATTCGGATTGGATCAACTGGCAAAAGAGCATGGAGTTGTAGTCGTAACTGACTGCGGTGTTGCTCCCGGAATGGGTAATATTATTCTGGGATATCATGACAACAATATGCAGGTAACCCGCTACGAATGTCTGGTTGGAGGATTGCCTGTTGTTCGTGAATGGCCCTGGGAATACAAAGCAGTATTCTCTCCGATCGATGTAATTGAAGAGTATACACGAACTGCACGTTACGTGCAGAACAGCCAGATCGTTTACAGAGAAGCGCTGAGCGAAGCAGAGTTGATAGAATTTCCCGGGATCGGCACGCTTGAGTCATGGAACAGCGATGGACTTCGTTCGCTCATTCAGACCATGAAACACATTCCGGACATGATTGAAAAAACACTACGATATCCGGGATGTATAGAATATCTCAAAGTGCTGAGGGCGGCAGGATTTTTCTCGTATGAAGAAACAGAAGTCAAGGGACATAAAATCAGACCGATTGATCTTACCGCGAAACTGCTTTTCCCGCAGTGGAAACTAAAACCGGGAGAAGAAGATTTCACCATCATGCGTATAGTAATTGAAGGAATCGAAAACGGTGTGAACACAAAATACACCTATCATCTGCTTGACAAATTTGACCGCAGCACATCGACTATTTCTATGGCGCGTACAACCGGATATACCTGCAATGCGGTCGCTGAGCTGGTATTAAACGGCACGTATAAACACATAGGCATTTCTCCTCCGGAATATGTAGGAAGAGAGGCGGGTTGTTATGAATCAACAATGAATTATCTTCGTGAGAGGAATGTTCATTATACGATCGAATCCCATCAATGACCTCAAAAGAAATCATCAAAGAACTGCAGGCCAAGGGCAGCCCGGCCATTAAGAAAGTATTTCTGAGTCATGGCGCACCTGAACCGATATTCGGAGTGAAAGTCAGTGACATGAAACCTCTGGTAAAAAAAATCAAAAAAGACTATGACTTGTCTTTGGAACTATATGATTCAGGTATTTCAGATGCCATGTACTTCGCCGGACTGATATCGGATCCGGAGAAGATGACAAAAAAGGACCTGCAACATTGGGCAGAATCAGCTTCATGGCAAATGATCAGTGAGTATGCAGTTGCCTGGACTGCGGCTGAAAGCAAACACGCGCTTGAAATGGCGCGCAAATGGATCAGTACTGATCACGAAATGATTGAGTGTGCCGGATGGAATACCTACAGCAGTTATATCGGCATCACACCCAACGATGCATTAGATAAAAAAGAAATAAAATTACTCATTGATCAGATTGTGAATACAATTCATAAAGCTAAAAACCGCGTGCGCTATACGATGAATAATTTCCTGATTTCTGCCGGAGGCTACGTTCCGGAACTAAGAGAACACGCCATCAAGGCAGCACAAAAAATAGGTAAAGTGAATGTCGATCTTGGCGGCACTGCGTGTAAGGTTCCCGAAGCAGAATCGTATATCGCCGGGATGGCAGAACACCAATCAGAAAACAGGAAAAAGAAGACCGCCAAATGCTAAACATATGATACAACGTAAACAAACCATTTTTTTATTGATTTCCATAGCGCTTTTCGCATTGACTTTTGCATTTCCATTCGGAAAGATCGGAGATATGGCGCTCCATAATTATGCCGCCATCAATACTGAGGGAGTGAAGGTAGAAGGGATCAGTCATTACTTTTTCTCCGTTTGTCTGAGTATTGCTGCCATGATATCACTTATTTCTATTTTTCTATTTAAAAACAGACAACAACAGATGACCGTGCTGAGGCTCAGCTTCATTTTCTTCGCTGCATCATTTACGCTGTTGGCGCTGTATATCAAATCAGCAACAGCAATCATCCAAGGAGACAGTTTCAACTTTGGAGTTTCATTTTTCCTGCCGTTCGGATCCTTTCTCATGAATATGCTTGCACTCAGGAGCATACGCAAAGATGAACTTCTGGTTAAGTCAGTTGACAGATTAAGATGAAAGCCCTGCTCTATCTGATCATCATCATTACTTCCATTTCATGCGCATCCCGAATTGATACCGCTGCATGGAATAAAGAAGCAGAAGAGACGAGGGTACAACTCATGCGCACTGAGAGCGAAGTGTACGGTGATTTTTTCAAGCTCCGTATTTTTCATTCTGACCTGATGCAAATGCCAGGTGATACCTCGAAAAAACCATATCCATCGCTGGAAAGACTTTTTGTACAAAGTATACCCGAAGCAAATGGCACTGTAATTCAGCGAATGATTTATGACACAACATACTTTGCTTTAAAAAAAATCACAACGGATAAAAAAACCATCAAAAACGAAGGTCAGGTTGCCACTCTTTATTCACGGTATTTACACAACAAAAACACACTACCTTCTTTGCAGAACTTGCACAAAACCGGGTATTTCGAGATAAGAAAAAGCTATCAGGATACTTGTCAGGATTATGGTGTAAGGCGTTTGGGTCCCGAAGAATACGCAAGCATGATCAACGGGCGAATAACCACATGGCTTGATTCACTTGAATTGGTTGGAAGAATGACAGCTCAAGCCAAAAATCACCTGAAAGAATCTTTCGCTAATCACAAGAGTCCTGAATATTTCGCCGCGTACAAACCTGTTTCGGAACTCGAAGCGCTGATGAAGAATTTCGACTCTATACTGATGCAGCTTCAGAATTCACTTTCACGTTTTGAAGAGGGCAACAAAGAAGACTTTCTATACTTCGGACCTCATTTGAGGCCAAGAATGGAAGTGCAGGCAACCGAAGACTTGTTTGTGCAGGCGAGGATACTCATGGGCCAATGTCGCGAAAAGAATGCTGAATACTACAAGCAATTCAGCAACAAAAAATAGGCCTTCACTGAAGCAGCGTCATAGCTGATTTGACCCAGATAACGAGAATTATTCATGACCAGAAGATGGTCACTTCTTCTCAAAAGCTTCAATAATGCGTTTTACCAGTTTGTGACGCACGACATCAGCACCTGTAAGCTCAATGACAGAAATACCTTCGATATTCCGGAGCATCTCCACGGACCTTAAAAGACCACTTGGCTGATTGTTTGGTAAGTCCACCTGGGTAGCATCACCCGTGATAATGAATTTCGCATCCCTTCCCATTCTGGTGAGGAACATCTTCATTTGGTTCACGGTGGCATTTTGAGCTTCATCCAAAATTACAAAAGCCTTATCAAGCGTTCGCCCGCGCATAAAAGCCAGCGGAGCAATTTCGATTACATTCTTTTCAATATAGTCGGCTAGTTTTTCGTAAGGAATCATGTCCATCAGTGCATCATACAAAGGCTGCATATATGGATCAAGTTTTTCCTTCAAATCACCGGGCAAAAACCCGAGATTTTCACCAGCTTCCACTGCAGGGCGTGTAAGAATGATCCTTTTCACCTGTTTTTCCTTCAGCGCTCTGACGGCAAGAGCCACGGCAGTGTATGTTTTACCAGAACCAGCCGGGCCAATGGCAAAAATCATATCATCCTTATCACAGGCCTCTACCATCCGTTTTTGATTGGCTGTGCGGGCGACAACCTTGTTTCCGCCAGGTCCAAAAACCAAAACACCGTCACCACCGGAAAAGTGAGTCTGTTTGTCTTCAGTAAAACCATCCAGGATATTCTCGATGAAATTCATGGGCAGGGCACTGTACTTCTCCAGATGTGCAAACAGTTGTTCGAGCTTAAGCTCAAATCTGTCAATTTCCTCCTCTTCTCCATTGACTTTGATGTGGTTACCCCGGGCAACAATTTTTAACCTGGGAAACCGGCTCTGAATGAATTTGAATTTGCTATTGGTTGGGCCAAAAAATTCGAGCTGATCGATTTCAGGCAAGATGATTTCTTTTTCTGTCAAGCGTTAATTCCTTTATTGATAACTATGTCGGATTGTGAATAAACCATAGCGAAAGTAAAGGATTTTTGTGTCTACCCGTTGGATCATAAAGTACAACCACTAAAAAAACTTGGGAATAATAACACTGACATCAGATCTTGGACTTCGTGATCACTACGTAGCCGCCGTCAAAGCTGCGATTTTATCGCAAGCACCGCAGGCTGCAATTGTTGATATCAGTCATCAGGTCCGATCTTTTGACCTGAATGCGGCTGCATTTCTTGTAAGAAGTGTCTGGCAACAGTTTCCTATCGGCACTGTGCATGTGATCGGCATCAATCCGGAATTCAATACCACTCAGACCCATCTGGTTGTTCAGTTCATGGGTCATTATTTCATAGCAGCCGACAATGGTATCTTCTCACTGATTCTGGATCAGGAACCTGAAGACATCTACGAGATCAATCTGCCACAGGGTAATGACTGGACTTTTCCTATGAAGGGTGTATTTGCCACAGCTGCAGCGCACTTGTCAAAAGGCGGAGCACCTGAATTTTTGGGCAACAGGTCCGATCGGATCCAACATGTTTTTGCAGTAGAGCCCGCTGTTGAAGATCAACTGATTCGTGGAAGGGTCGAATACATTGATCATTACGGCAACGTGTACACCAATATTTCGAAAGCCCTTTTTGAAACTGTTGTAAAACGAAGAAAATTTGCAATTCAGTTCAAAAAAATTGGATTCGCCATTACGCGAATCAGTCATTATTACACTGATGTACTCGAGGGTGAAAGGCTTGCTATGTGGGGAAGCAATGGACTGCTGATGATCGCCATTCACGGAGGTGCCAGCGATCATGGCGGCGGAGCTGCGGAACTTTTTGGTTTTCAGATTGACGACATAATAAGAATAGAAATACATGGTAACGAGAATAGTGAAGATGACCTTTCGGAGTGAGCACTGCGATGACTTCCTGGATATCTTCGATCAATATAAAACACAGATTCGCAATGCAGCGGGCTGCACACATCTTACATTGCTTCAGGCACAGGACGAGCCTTATGTTTTTTTCACCTATAGCAAGTGGAATAGCGAAAAAGAACTCGATGCATATCGATATTCGCCTGTTTTTTCGGTAGTGTGGCCAAAGGTGAAGGTTTTGTTCGCCTCACCAGCCGAAGCATGGACAGTAAACAACCTGATGGAACTTTGAGAACAAGGATATGATTGCACTATTAAAAAAAGAAATTGCCACTTATCTGAGTTCACTGATCGGCTTTGTAGTGATTGCCGTTTTTTTGCTCATAACCGGATTATTCCTGTGGATTTTTCAGGGCGATTACAATATTCTTAATTCCGGATTTTCAAGCATCGAACCATTGTTTTTCTTGTCACCCTGGGTATTCATGTTTCTGATTCCAGCCATTACCATGAGGTCATTTGCAGAAGAAAAAAGATCAGGTACGATCGAACTGTTGTTCACAAGACCTCTCACGGATCTACAGATCATATCAGCCAAATACTTTGCCGGCTTGTTGCTTGTAATCATTGCCATTCTCCCTACGCTGGTTTATTATTTTACAGTTTATCGTTTGGGCAGTCCTGTCGGAAATATTGATAGTGGCGGAACCTGGGGATCGTATATCGGGCTTATGTTTCTTGCTGCCGGTTATATTGCCATTGGAATTTTCGCTTCCAGCATTACAAATAATCAAATCGTATCTTTTCTTCTTGCAGCAATGTTATGTTTCTTCATGTATGCCGGATTCTCATCTCTATCATCATTTGAGTTGTTCGGTTCTCTGGACAACAAAATTCTCAAACTGGGTATTCAGGATCATTACAACGCCATGAGCAGAGGCCTAATAGATACAAGAGATGTAGTTTATTTCATTGCCCTTATTGCGATATTCCTGATTCTCACACGCACCGTCCTGCGAGGCAGAAAGTGGTAATTACATCACTTGCTCACCTCAACTACAACGTTTCCGGTTTTCTGTCCTGAACCTACATAACGATGCGCATTCACAATTTCATCCAGGCTGAAGACCCGGTCAATAACAGGCTTATACTTTCCTTCAGACGCCAGTCTTCCGAGTAATTCTATATCCTCCAATTTAGTTGAAGGAATGGGGAAAAGTACACGTCTGCCGCTTTGAAAGCGGGAAATAAGGCCACGCCAAACATTGTCTCCACCTTTTCCCAATTCAGTCGAAATGTATATACCATGAGGCTTCAATACCTTTCTTGCTATCCGAAATGAACTCTTACCAACCGAATCAAATACAAGGTCAAATTGATTCTTCATCCTTGAATAATCATCATTTTCATAGTTGATGATTGTGTCAGCACCTAGTGATTTTGCCAATTCAACACGGTTGGTATCCACCACCGCAGTAACCTTCATCCCAAAATATTTTAACAATTGTACCGCAGCCGTTCCAATAGCGCCAGTGGCTCCATAGACCAAGACATCGTCTCCCCTCTTCAACTTCGCAGCATATATATTCGCGAGCGCATAATGACCTCCTTCGCTCAGCGCGGCAGCTTCATGAAACGTCAGGTTTGCAGGTTTAAGCGCAATGGCATCATGCTCATTTAACACCATGAACTCTGCATGGGCGCCCATTATTTTATCATTGTAACCGAAAACCGCATCGCCACATTTCCACTTTGTCACTCCATCACCGATCTGTTCAACTACACCCGAAAATTCGTTGCCAAGAACCTGTTGTCGAGGTCTGAACAGTCCAGTAAAAAAGCGGGAAATAAAGTAGTTTGCACTTCTCAATCCGTCGTCGGTTCGATTGACCGTTGAAGCAAGAACTCGAATGACTATTTCATTGGTTTTCGGTTGAGGTTTGGGATTATCAGTCAGGATGACAACTTCAGGACCGCCATATATTTTATGCACTGCCGCTTTCATGGTAAAAGTTTGACAAACTTTCATGAATTGCCGTGATGTTTAAGCAAAGAAAAGGACAAGCGGTTAAATTATTTAGTACACGGCATTCAGAGAGAATAATCAGTACTCTGCTGCTGACTTATCATTTGCGAACTCTAATTGCCAGA
Source organism: Crocinitomicaceae bacterium (assembly GCA_040381475.1). GTDB lineage: Bacteria > Bacteroidota > Bacteroidia > Flavobacteriales_D > Sanyastnellaceae > JAIBBG01. The sequence continues at coordinate 8,109 of JBEIHH010000030.1, forward strand.
AGGCAGGCAGAAAGTCTTTTATCGGTCGATTGAAAAAGGGCGAGAATAAAATAGCCAATTAAAATTTCTGATTCAGAAAAGTATTTACCGCTTCAAAAACTCTGGTTTAGGCGGTGGAATAATCTTGTCTTATGAAATTCGTGCCGGTTACCTTCTCAAATAATTCAATGTACCGCTCTGTAACCGTGGAAATAAATTCATCAGTCATGACAGGAATTGTTTGGCCTTCCTTGCCCATGAAATTATTTGAAATGAGCCACTCACGAACAAATTCTTTGCTTAGTTGCCGTTGATCTTCTCCTCTTGACTGCCGACCGGCATAACCATCACTATAAAAATAACGGGAAGAGTCTGGCGTATGTATTTCGTCCATCAGCAAGATGACTCCATTTCTTTTTCCGAATTCATATTTGGTATCCACCAGAATCAATCCGCGGGAAGCAGCTAATTCTGTTCCTCGCTGAAAAAGTTTTCGGGTATAATCTTCAAGGATGAGATAGTCACTCTCTGTAACTATACCCTGCGCAATAATTTCTTGCCTTGAAATATCCTCATCATGACCTTCACTAGCTTTTGTGGTTGGTGTGATGATAGGTTGCGGAAGTTTGTCATGTTCTTTGAGTCCATCTGGCAGCTCAACACCACACAGAGTGCGAAGACCACTTTTATAAGTGCGCCAGGCATGACCTGTAAGATAGCCACGGATGACCATTTCTACCTTGAAGGGTTCACATCTGTAACCAACTGTTACATTCGGATCAGGTGACCCCAGCCGCCAATTTGGAACAACATCGCTCGTAGCTTCCAGCATATGTGCTGCAATCTGATTCAAGACCTGGCCTTTGAAAGGAATAGGTTTGGGCAGAACTACGTCAAATGCAGAAATACGGTCACTGGCCACCATCACTAACAGATCATTTCCAATGGAATAAACATCTCTCACTTTACCGCGATAGAATGCGGTTTGATTTTCAAATTTGAAACTGGTTTCGAACAGAGCCTTCATCTTGCATTCAGGAGATTATCGCATACCTGGTTTTGCTCCACGGACATTCTTCATCATCTGCATCATTTGCGTTTTGTTCGTCATCATTTTCATCATTGTTTTCGTTTGATCAAATTGTTTGATGAGCTTGTTTACCTCTTCTACATTGCGTCCTGCACCTTTGGCGATTCGTGTTTTTCTTGACGCATTTAACAATGAAGGATTGCTCCTTTCCTTTGGTGTCATGCTCTGAATGATCGCTTCGATATGTTTAAAGGCATCCTCATTGATTTCGACATCTTTCATGGCCTTGCCAACACCGGGAATCATACCTATCAAATCTTTCATGCTTCCCATCTTTTTGATCTGACCAATCTGCTCCAAAAAGTCATTGAAGTCAAACTGATCCTTCTTGATGCGCTTTTCAAGTCGTTTTGCCTGTTCCTCATCGAATTGTTCCTGTGCTCTTTCAACAAGTGAAACAACATCACCCATACCAAGAATCCTGCTGGCCATACGTTCCGGATAGAATATATCCAGCGCGTCCATTTTTTCTCCGGTACCAACAAACTTGATTGGCTTCTGAACTTCACTTTTAATCGAAATAGCAGCTCCACCGCGGGTATCACCGTCCAATTTGGTCAGAACTACGCCGTCAAAATTCAGGCGTTCATTAAAAGTTCTGGCAGTATTCACAGCATCTTGACCGGTCATGGCATCAACCACGAACAAAGTTTCGGACGGATTGATGGCCTTCTTCACATCACTGATCTCCTGCATCATCTGTTCATCAATAGCGAGACGACCGGCAGTATCCACAATTACAACATTGAATCCATTCTGACGTGCATAATTGATTGCATTGGTAGCAATAGAAACAGCATTTTTATTTTCTCTCTCAGAATAAACTTCAACACCTACTCCTTCTCCGACAACATGCAACTGATCGATCGCCGCAGGGCGGTAAATATCACAAGCCACCAAAAGCGGCTTTTTTCCCTTTTTGGTTTTGAGAAAATTCGCGAGCTTTCCGGAAAAGGTTGTTTTACCGGAACCCTGCAAACCGCTCATGAGGATGATACCAGGATTCCCCTGATAATTGATATCGGTTGCCTGGCCACCCATCAGGGCTTTCAGTTCATCATGTGTTATTTTAACCAGGAGTTCGCCTGGCTTGACAGCGGTTAAAACCTGCTGACCAAGGGCCTTTTCTTTGACTGTCTCAGTAAATTCTTTTGCTGTCTTAAAATTCACGTCAGCATCCAGCAGCGCCCGGCGCACTTCTTTGAGCGTCTCTGCCACATTGATCTCGGTGATTTTGCCTTCACCTTTCAGGATTTTAAATGCCCTGTCAAATTTTTCTGTTAGATTTTCAAACATCTGATTTTCACTAAAAATGGAGCGCGAATATAATACTGACGCGGCTTATGAGCGCATTGAACCTTCAATTTGGACCTTCCATCGTGAGGTGAACGGCCTATGCACAATTCTCCATTTGATACCTCAATCACAAACCATTGTCATTTAAGAATTTAGACGAAAAAAACAGGCTAAATACCGAACCTGCTTATCGGTCAATATTGCAAATTCAGAGAGCCTCAGATCAGTCTATGGAGATAATTAAGGCATTCGTCGAATAGCCAGACAGACGCGTAACTACTGAACCATGCCGGAAGTATAAAGGGCGAATACAATAACCATCTCTATCTCAAATGAACGCAAGGAAAATTATATTGTCAGTTACGACAATGCTGATGCTCGCAACAGTATTAATCGCACAGTCAGTTCATTATTGCCCGTCCGATGCAATGAACGACACATTGCTTAACAATAATCCGGCTTTCAGCAGAAGCTTTATGTATATGGAGCAGGTGTTGCATCAGCAGCAATTACTTGATGAGGCTGAAAGGACAGATGATTTATACGTGCTGCCGGTTGTAGTTCATGTAATACATATTGGCGAACCTTATGGCACAGGCTCTAATATTACTGATGAGCAAATAGCCTCAGCAATTGAAGCATTGAATGAAGACTTCAGAAAACTTCCGGGCACCAATGGCGACGGAGATGGTGTCGATGTAAACATAGAATTTTGTTTGGCAGCAAGAGATCCTAACGGCAATCCTACTAACGGTATTGTAAGAGTCAACGGTAGTTCCGTTACTAATTATGCCACCATGGGTATAGAAGCATCCGGCGGAAATGGCGCGACCGAAGAATCTGTCAAAGCACTCTCAACTTGGCCAAGAGCTTCCTACGTGAATATCTGGGTGGTCAACGAAATTGAGAACAATGATGGTGGAAGCGGAATTCAGGGTTATGCATATTTTCCAATTAATAATCCAATTGACGGTATTGTCATTTTGTTTAATGCGTTTGGCACAATTGGAAATCTGAAGTCATACACGAACATGAACAGGGTCATTACGCATGAAGTCGGACACTACCTCGGTCTTTATCACACCTTCAATGGCACGAGCAGCTGCTCACCAGAATCTAACTGCAATACTCAGGGCGACCGAGTTTGTGATACTCCTTTAACAATACAGGCTTCTTCTTGCGCGTCCCCGGCATGCAGTGGCACGCAGCAGGTAGAAAATTACATGGACTATACACCACAGACATGTCAGGATATGTTCACAGCCGGTCAAAAACTTCGGATGCGGACAACACTTGAAACCCAGCGAACGAGTATGATCACCTCGTTAGGTTGCATGCCAGTTTTCACGAATGACATAGGCATTTCGCAAATCATCAATCCATCAGGCACCAATTGCCAGGGAGCGCTAACACCTGAGATATCCTTGACAAACTTTGGAAGCAATGTTCTTACAACAGCGACTATATTTTATAACGTTGACGGAGTCGGCAGCAATACATACAACTGGTCCGGATCACTTGCATCCGGCGCCACAACGACATTCAATCTTAACCCTATAACTCCATCAACCGGCTCGCACACTTTTTATGCATGGACTTCAAGTCCCAATGGCAGCGCAGATCAAAATACCGCTAACGATCAGCAAACCGGCAGCTTCGCCATATCAATAGGATCACCTCTGACGCTCGATGTAGTTCTGGATTATTATGGCATGGAAACCACTTGGGTCATAACCGATGACAATGATTTCACGATCATGAACGGCGGACCGTATGTAAATGGCCAGCAGGGATTGCATAACTATACTTCGGTTTGTTTGGCTGATGGTTGCTATACACTTACCATGATAGATGCATACGGAGATGGTCAGGGATTCACCAACGGAAGCTTTTCACTCACTGAAAGTGATGGCACAATTCTGGCAAGTGGCGGCGGCAATTGGGGCGACTTCTCCAATAATCCATTTTGCGTAACCAATACGCCTACCGGTGGCAATGCACCAATAGCATCCTTCACAATTCAAGACAATACACTTTGTAAGAATGTACAGAATGACTATACCAGCACCAGCTCGAATAGTCCTACATCTTACAGCTGGTCTTTTGAGGGAGGCACTCCATCAACATCGACATCTGCAAATCCACAGAATATCACATACGCCAATGCCGGAACATATGATGTCACACTGACGGCAACCAACAGCTACGGAAGCCATACTTACAATTGTTCCAATTGCGTCACAGTATACAATGATCCTACAGTCGCACTTACCGGAACAAATCCATTGTGCGCAGGTCAGAACAACGGCGGCATAAGCACTTCCGTCAGCGGTTCCTCACCATACACTTATGCATGGAATACAGGAGCAACTTCAGCTAATCTAAGCAACGTGGGCGGAGGAACATACTCTGTTACAGTTACCGATGCCAATACATGCACAAAGCTGGCCAGCACGACACTCACATCACCATCTGTTATGACCATAACCGGAACTGTTGTCAATGCGACTTGTTCAGGTATCAACAATGGTTCAATTACAGCAAGTGCAACCGGCGGAACAGGGAATAAAACTTATTCATGGAGTAATGGATCTTCAGGTGCTACAGTTTCCAATTTAGCAGGAGGATCTTATACAGTTACGGTACTTGACGCTAATAACTGCGCAGCTTCTCAAAGTTTCACAGTAACAGCTCCAACTGGCATGACCATCAGCGGAACCACAGTGAACCCAACCTGCTCAGGCTTGAATAACGGAAGCATCTCTGCAACAGCAACAGGTGGTACCGGAAACAAAACATACACATGGAACACTGGAGCTACTGGTGCAACATTGAACAATGCGGCTGCCGGAACATTTACGGTCACTGCAACAGATGCCGCAGGTTGTTCACAAACTCAAGCATTTACATTGACAGCGCCGGCAGCAATGACTATCACCGCGACCACTGTTCAGCCAACTTGTGGTCTGAGCAATGGAAGTATCAGCATAGTTGTTTCTGGTGGTACAGGAAATAAAACGTACAGCTGGAGCAACGGATCCACGTCATCCTCAATAAGCAATTTAGCTGCAGGAACATATAGTGTGACAGTTACGGATGCCAATGGATGTACTCAAACACAATCATTCACTATCACAGCACAAGCCGCAATGACCGTTACAGGAAGTGTGACCGCTCCAACATGTTTCAATTCATCAAACGGAATGATAGCGGCAAGTGTAACCGGTGGTTCAGGCAATATCAGCTATAGCTGGAGCAATGGGGCTTCGGGCTCTTCAATAATGAATGCATCAGCCGGTGCTTACACCGTAACGGCAACAGATGCTTCAGGATGCAGTGCCACAACAACTTTCAACGTAACTGTCCCGCTTCAGATGGTATTAAATCCGACAGTGAACAATCTCATATGTGCTGGATCAGCCACAGGCAGTATTGCACTGAATGTGACAGGAGGAACCGGGAATAAAACTTACTTCTGGAGCACCGGGGCAACGACCAGCAGTATCACAAATCTGAATGCAGGAGTATATTCTGTGCTGGTTACCGACCAGAATGGCTGCAATGCTTCACAAAATATAACTATCACGTCACCATCAGCGCTCAACTCCAATCTGAACGATTTTGATATAGCATGTAATGATCAAGTTGGATCAGCTCAGGTAGCACCAACCGGTGGTCAGGCTCCATATTCTGTTCAGTGGAGCAATGGTTCTACAAATTCATCCTGGGAGAACATGAGCGCTGGCAGCTATTCAGTTCAGGTCACTGACGCGAACGGATGTCAGACAAATAATGAATTTGAAATTACCGAAAGCGATAACCTATCAGTTTTTGCAAATCCAACACATGTACTTTGCTATGGTCAAAACAATGGTTCGATCACGGTTAACGTCAGCGGAGGAGATCAGAATTACACTTATCTCTGGAACAACGGATCTACAGCAAATTCGCTTAGCAATATCACAGCCGGTAACTACAGCGTTATAGTTACTGATGGTAATGGCTGCAATGGCAGTGTTAATGTCACCATTACACAGCCAACAGCACTGGGAATCACAATTGACAGTGAAGATGTTTCATGCTTCGGTTTAAACGACGGTATTGGAATGGCAACAGTTTATGGAGGAACTAATCCCTATATATTGACTTGGAGTAACGGCGAAACAGGAGATTATATTGATGAGTTATCACCTCAGGACTATACGGTTACTGCGACGGATAACAACGGGTGCGGAGTGCAGGGAATAATAACGGTCGAAGAACCAAACATGCTTGTCGCGAGTGTAGTGATTCTGTCTCCGGAAACATGCTCCGGCAACAACGGAAGTGCTGAAGTGTTGGTTGAAGGAGGAACTCCCGGCTATTTCATGATCTGGAGTAATGGCAATACTGAGAATATATTAAGCAATGCTGCATCGGGAGAATACAATGTGGCAATAACAGACGCACATGGATGTCTGTTGAATCTTGCTACACAAATTCCATATGATTGTGATGTGCCTATCCCACAAACGCAGCTGATTGACAGCGATTGCAATTCTACTGATGTTGCATTGAATGCAATCATCACCTGCGATGAAGTTCCGGAAGCTGAAATGTATCAATGGAGATTCACATCATCAACAGGTATTATTATCAGCGATGAATATTCTCTTGGCAATATGTTCTACGTTTCAGAGATCCCCGGGATTATGGAGAACAGCTCATACATAATCGGTGTCAAAGTTCTTGTTGATGGCAACTGGTCAGCATTCGGCGAATTTTGTTCAATCACAACAATGAATGTACCGGATAATGATACACCCGGACTGATTGCAGACGACTGCGGAACCACCATTTCAGCTTGGGGAGCCACCATAACTTCTGTCGAAGTGCCGGGGGCTATGAACTATCAATGGCACCTCACCGGTGAGAATTATGATTGGATGACCTACACAGAAAGCAACGTGCTCACATTAGAGGAAAACATGCAACTCCAGCCGGGTGGAACATATGCGATTCAGATAAGATGTGCTTTGGGCAACGGCAACTTCACCGAATGGGGAGCGATTTGTGAATTCACTCTTTCATTGACCATCGGAGTGACCGCAAATTCCCTGACTCCGGGCTTCCTTTCCATATATCCTAATCCATGTGATGGAGAAAGAATATATTTTGACTTTGGAAACCTTCGACAAGACATACGCGTTGAAAACCTCCAGTTGTTCGGTCCGGGAGGAAATCTGATCGAATCCTTCAACATCAATGCAGCAGCAGTTTCCAACAGAAAGCACGAGCATATTTTTCAAAATCAGCTCGCCTCAGGCCTGTATATACTCACTTATGAATTGAACGGCGATAAACTCGAAGCAAAAATTCTGGTGAATTAAAAAATAGGGTGGAGACCAATTCAACTTGGTCGAAGTAGAAAGTCCGCAGGCCTAAAAAATCTGCGGGCTTTCGAATTTTATATGCCATTTGGTAATTCTCTCAAGGCAAAAACAGGTGTTTATTTTCTTTTGTTGGAATTGCACACTCATCATATTTTCCAAACCATTGATACCTTCTTTTGGCAATAAAATCATAAACTAAGTTTCTTATAAAACGAGGAATGATAAAAAAAATGATGATCCACTTGAAATATAAAGAAGCATCGAAGAGGAGCCACAGCGCAGCATCGGACTTCAGATGCAGTTTATCATTTCGAAGATAGACCATAGAATCCATCGATTGAAGACTTTCGCGATGGATAAATTTTACCGCTGTTGAACCTTGAAGCGGTGCATACCGCAAATTTTTATTCCGATCAATCCGCAGAAGAAAACGCACCGATTTGTTGCACAGCTGGCACAGCCCATCAAAAAAAACTATCCTATCGGGCTTCTTTTTCATGATCACCTCAATGCCTATTGCACTTATTGTGGCAAATGAACGTCACAGCCTTCCAATAATGACTGTAGCCGGGATGATTTTTTCAAACAACTGCATTCACCATATGACGAGAATCATGCTTCAGACTCAGAATTAAATGAGATTATATTCGCACAAACTATACACATGTACTACAGCGATTATTTGCAACTCGATAAGATATTGAAGGCACAAGACCTGGAAAGTGACAAGCTCAACCGACATGCGCATGATGAGATGTTGTTCATAGTCATTCATCAATCTTACGAACTCTGGTTTAAACAGATCCTTTTTGAAATGGGTTCGGTGCACGCCATTCTTGAGAAGCCATCCATCAATGACAATTCACCAGAATTACAAACCGTAGTTCGCAGACTAAACCGTGTGGTTGAAATCATGAAGGTACTGGTTCACAAAATCGATATACTTGAAACCATGACATCCCTTGACTTTCTGGATTTCAGAGACATGCTGAGGCCTGCGAGTGGTTTTCAAAGTATGCAATTCAAGGAATTGGAGGCTGTGCTCGGTCTTCGCATGGAAAAAAGACATGGGCAGGAATATTATGTTAGCCAGCTGCGTCCTGAAGACAAAGAAAAAATTGAAAATCTATCAAAACAATCTACCGTTCTGGAATTGCTCAATGAGTGGCTTGAACGAATGCCATTTTTCGACAACAATGAACTTTGGATGGGCTGGGAAGGAATGGCATTCTGGTATGTTTACCGCGAGCTTTATTTACAATCGCTCGGCCCCGGTGAAAAACAGAATATCGAGATGTTTGATCAGTTGTTCATAACGGATGAGACCAAAGAAGATCGGGCACTTTCAGACAAAGCACGCAGGGCAGCATTGTTTATTTTCCTTTACCGTGATTATCCCATCCTTCAGAATCCATTCAGAATTATTAATCAATTCCTCGAAATCGATGAATTGCTGGCGAACTGGAGGTGGAGACATGTCAATATGGTACATCGCATGATTGGTATGCGTGTCGGAACCGGCGGCAGCACCGGCAAAGGATATTTGCGCGAAGCAGCGTTGAAACATTACATTTTCAGCGAGTTCGCAGAACTAAGCAGCTTTATGATTGAAAGAGTCAAGCTTCCCAAACTAACACCTACACTTGAGAAGGTACTGGGGTTTAATCATTGACAGCATCTCTTCCAAGGCGCAAAAACAGGATAACCCAGGCTGCGATAAAGCAAATGCCACCAAAAGGCGTTACCGGACCCAGCCACGAAACGTTCAATCCGCTCCATGTTTTTGTGGATAAAAAATATATCGACCCGGAGAACAACAATATACCCGTCGTCATAAGCCATAGCGGTAACCTGATCATCTCTGGTTTCAGAACCCCTTTCGACCCAGCCAAAGAAATTATGATAATTGCCAGGCTGTGATAAACATGATAATGGACTGCTGTTTGCCATGATGCCAGTGAATCAGCAGGAATTCTGGCCTCAAGAAAATGTGCCCCCATCGCACCTAATGTCACTGCTACAGCCATTGATAGCAAAGATGTTCTTAAAAAATTCATAACGCAATTTAGTGCCCCGGTGTGGCACAAACACTCATTTTTAGGCCTATAAAAAAATTTTCCTGCTGTAATATACAAGTCAGCAACAACCAAATACCTCCTGGAATCAATTTGGCATCAGTAAGTATTGCGGTTTTTTGTTGACCGAAATTCCTTTTAGCTGCGGAATGACTATCTTCGTATCCGTTCAAACACAGCAAATCCCGGCCCAATTTTTATTGCCAGTTTTCGCGGAATTGCCCTCATATTGATAACTTAAACGGATAGATGAAATTCGAAAATCCTCATATCAAATTCATACTGCTGATTTTATTAGCTTTTGCGCGTTCCGTGACGTTCAGTCAGGAATATAATCATGTCATTACACTGAATTCAGGCTCTGTTGCGGGAAGCAGAAATATCATATCTATGGCCATGGCTTCGGACGGCAGAGTTTTTATGCTTGATGAGGTCAGTAAGTCCATCATGGTATTTGACGACCGGGGTAATCAGATCGAAACAATAAACTCATTCAACACAGCAAGCGAAACGCTAAAGCTACTTAAACCAACTGCGCTCTGCCTGGATGTTAAAGATCAGTTGTACGTTTATGATGAAGAAATTGGAAAGATTATCAAAAGGCCCTTGCGCGGTATGACCTTTACCTTCGGCGAAAAGGGCAAATCGACCGGCCAGATTGAAAATGTAAAATGCATCGCTGCAGATTCCAAAGGATACTGTTATGTTGTAAATGGTTCATCCAAACAGGTGGATATATACACACCGGACGGTATGTATATGACCTGGATCAAAGGCACGAATATTCCATTTGGAGACATTGCGGCAATAGGTATCAATGGCTCAGATGAATTGGTAGTTCTTGATCTTTCCGGCCCGCACGTATTCATGTTCGATGTCACCGGCAACCTGGTGAACACCAACCGAAGTCTTTCGAAGAGAAAGAATCTCAAATTAGAAAAAGCTTCTGACATGACAGTGCTTCAAAACGGAGACTTCATTATCCTTGATGAAGCCCAATGTCAGGGGATTCACTTCAACCGTCTGGGAACAGTCTTAGGAACAATCGGCAGCAAAGGCCCTACCTCGGCAAAAGGCATATTCCGCAAAGCAACTATTATCAGGTCCAGCTCCAAAACTCCCGCAGACATTTGCATATTAGATGGAGCAAACCAGCAGGTCCAATGTTTTTCTCAAAAAAATGCAACTCCTGTACTTCAGAATTCTCAGAAACGGTTAAAAATGGTCAGCGCCAGCACCAAGCGCAAACCAATATATGATCTTGTGGTGGCGCCCAATCAATTCAGATATGTCATTCCAGCCGATGATCATAAAAAGGTAATTGCATATAAAGACACGACAGACAACGATATTTTCACCATAACGGGGAAATTCGAATATGCCGCATCAATCGCTACAGACTCTGCAAGCAATTTATATGTTGTCGACCAGGGTGGTGATGAAGTGCTTATGTTCGATATCAAGGGTTCGCTTATCAGAAAATTCGGCAAAGAAATTCCTGAGAAGATGAGGGATCCGGTTAGCGTAATGATTCAAAAGTCAGGAAACATTATTGTAGCAGACAAATCAAAAGGTGCCTTGTTTCTCTGGAATAGCAATGGAGTATTCCAGAAAATTATCACATCGGCCGAAAATTCTGTAATTAAATCGCCGGTGAAGATTCAACGAGATTCTAAAGATAGAATATATGTGCTAGACTCCGAAAGTAATTGCATTTACAGAGTAGGTGCCGGCGGTTGGCCGACAGCGGAAAAAACGCTTCAGGCGAGAGCAATAGAACCGGGTGATAAACCAGGAGAGATAATAGACTTTTTTGTTGACCCGTTAGATCAGATACATCTCTACAATGGCACCACGCATCAGATTGAAGTATACTCATGGGAAATGGAGCCCAACATGCGATTCAGCATCGGCAGACCGGGAAATGGAATGAACGGTTTTGAAGATATATCCAAATTGCTTCTGGATACCCAAAACCTATACATTTACCTGACATCCAAAAAAGGTGACTCTCAGAGAGTATTTCAATTTCTGGTACCACCCCCAACACCTGAAGGCAGCGTAACTTATGACGTTGTCGACGGAAAGTTAAACGTTTATTTCACCAAATCAAACTCCAACGCCGTAGTAGCTCATGGCTTACTAATTAAAAATGCAGCCGGCGATTCAATAGCATACAAGACAACCACCGCCACATTTGTCGTGAGCCAATCCCCGCAAGACACAGAACTTAAACATTATGATTTCGTCACCATCAGTTGGAGTGATTATTCCGAACCTTCAATGGGTTTTGATGACTACTTTTCATATGCTGAAAGTATGTTACACGCCCAACGTTACGAGGAGGCGCGCGGTGCCTGGCTTATAGCATTAGAAAAAATGGGCAAGCCACAAAGAATGGCTGAGCACATTGCCCTTAAGCTGGCCTCCACCTCAATAGAATTGGTTAAACAATTCGACATCAACAATGCAGTGTTTTTTGCAAAAACCGCTCAGTCTCTGTTGCCAAATTCTTCGGTAACCATGACAGCTTTGTCAAATGCCCTGAAAGCTCAGTTCCGCCAGCAAGCATATAGAAATGAAATCGAAGCATTGTTATCAGATGCAGAATTGTTGATAGCTAAAGAGACACTGAAACCGATGTTGTTGATGACGTTAGATTCCGTAAGTAGAATTCTCGCTTTGGAAGAAAATCTGACGAGTATCAATAACGCAATTAAAATTCAGAAAAAGCTACTCAGCTGGGATGCTTCTAATCCGGCATGGACTTCATCTCTGGCGTCATCTTATTACGAGTTGTATAAATTCCAATCAGTCCGTGAAACTTCTTCGCTTGAGTTGACGACTATTCTTGATGAGATGAGAGCGAATAGCGGTATAGCTTATTCAGGATTGAAATATGCCAATAAGCCTTATTTTGAGACACATCTGACACTTTTGGAAGGATACAACCTTTCAGGAAGGTATTCGGAAACAGAAAAACAAGCCACGACGGAATTGGGATCTTCTTCCTCATTGATGAGTCAGAAGATTACCATTGAATACCGCAAGAAACTAGCTACAGCATTTTCTGCACTTGGCAAAAACGGAGAAGCCATATCCGAATATTATACGATTCTAAAAATAACTCCTGAAGATCAGGAAGTTCTGGAATTACTGGCGATCTCTTTGATTGAGTTAAGGGAATATGATACTCCAAAAGACATATTGCAGCGACTCTCTCTTGGCAAAACAGACAATAGCAAATATGCGATTCTAATTGGTAAAGCAGAGTTGTTTAAAGGCAATTACACGGAAGCAATATTTCAACTGGAAAAAGCCATCAAACAATCACCTTCATCGATTGAAGCTTATGGTTATCTGGCTGAAGCATTTGAAAAAAATGGAAATCCGGATCAAGCAATTGATTACTATGAAGTGGCCGTCAACCATTTGGACAATAGCATCAAGAGAATAGAACAACAAAGTGTTCTGAAACATAATCTGAATAAGTTGAAGATCCGAAGAGAACAATACCTGCTTTCCATGGCAGGCATCAACTATAGTAAAGGTCAGTATAACAATTCACGGGAACATTATCTAAGAGTGTGCAACCTCAATGAGAAAAATCCGGTTGCGTTTTTTGGACTTGGACAATCCTGCGAAAAACTGAGAAGGATTTACGAGGCGAACGAGGCATACAACAAAGCGCTGGCATTGGATGAAAACAATCAAAAATTCATCGATGCCTACCTCAATTCCGTTAAGAACCGCGACAATCTATTGAAAAGCAATTTGCCACTTGGAATTGTGAGCATAGAAGCACAAGCTATCTATCCTTCACTTTATAAGAACTACGCAACCAATCGCAATCTTCCGGCAGCCATCGTTATTCTTTCCAATAACTCTGCTAATCCTATTTCAGTTGAAGAAATCAGGATCATAATACCCGATTTAATGACGCAGGCGACAGTGACAAAAGGTAAAGAAGTTGCCGGGTACAGCAATGAAGAAATAAGGTTAAATGCGATTTTCAATGAGTCAATACTAAATACAGCGGAAGAAAAGAATCTTCAAATAAATATTGAAGTCGATTATGTGATCAGTTCTGGTGTCCGCACATTGAAAGAATCAGCGCCATTGACACTTCGCAACCGCAATGCTATCATCTGGAAGGACAAGCGAAGACTGGCCGCTTTTGTTAGCCCTAAAGATGAAATGTTGATTGACTACAATAAAAAAGCAGATCAATTATTTCGTTCCGAATCAAGTTTCGGGATGAATTCATCCATTATAAAAGCGATCCAACTTTATGTTTTGCTAAATAAGTCGTCATTGACCTACAGCAACGATCCTGCCCAGAGCTACTCTTCACTTTCTGTTCACAGCGATTTAATCGATTATTTGCAGTATCCCGCTGAAACAATGAAAAGAGGTGGCGGTGATTGTGATGATCTGGTAGCATTGTATGGCGCACTGCTGGAAAACGGAGGTATTCCTGCTGCATATATCGACATGCCGGGACACGTTATGCTGGCCTTTGACAGCAGACTGAAGCCCGCAGATTTAATCATGTCAGGCATTTCGCCGGATGAGGTAATTATCTCTGGCGATAAAGTATGGATTCCCATAGAAACAACTTTACTTGGAACTAAAAATTTCTTTACAGCCTGGCAATACGGTGCACAAAGATTCAATTCGGAACTGACAGCAGGAAAGTATCCGGAAATCATACCTTTTGCTGACGCATGGCAGATTTATCAGCCCTCTATATACCGTCCTGAGGGAGCTACATCAAATTTGCCGTTGGGGGACGAAATCCTATCAGTATATGGCCAAATGGTTCATCAATTGGTTGCGAAGACCAAAAAGGAAACGCTCAAAGAACTTAGTTCGAGGCACCTAGCAGAGCCTGACAATTATTATGTTAAAAATACATATGGTACTTTGTTGGCTCAAACCGGAGATTTAATCGCTGCGCGCAGTGTTTTCACAGCTGCACTTGAGGAAAACCCTGAGGATGCGACCATGTTAAACAACATGGGAAACACATACCTGATGGAAGAAAAATACGACAAAGCAATTGAATATTATCAACAAGCTTTGCTTCAGGATGCTCAAGATTCATTCATTTTGATTAATATTTGCAAAGCATTTCTCGGAAAAGGTGACAAGGTGGAAGCAAGAGCACACTTTGAAAAAGCGGCAGTCATTGATCCGGAAATCAACGAAACATACTTAGACCTTAAAGTACAATTAAAATGAAAAAACTGCTTATCCTGTTATTCGCAGTGTTCACTCTGAACGCGATAGGTCAGAAAGATACAACAACTGCCGGTAAGATCGTCTATTATGAAGGCAAGGTTGAATTGGGAACCGACCCAAATTGGGTTCGGGCGAAAATCAATACACCGGTTAAGCGCAATCAGCAAATCAGAACTGTTGGTGATGCTATGGTAGAGATCGTCTGGACAAATGGCACCAAGACTGTTATCGGACCAAACTCAAAAGCCGACATTAAAGCATTGCACGCCGGCACCAGCAGTAACAGTAAAACCGCCACAGAGGGTGTATTCGGAGATTTCATGACGGTATTCAAATCGAGTCCTGAAGGCAAAAGGACTGAAGAAGGGGGTATACGAAGAGATGATGCGAATAAACCAAGGACCGACGAAATTTATTGGAAGCAGGAACAAAGCATCACATTTGCGCAAGCCTTTTCGTTATACGAAAAGAAAGAATATGCTCAGGCTATTTCAGCGCTTCATAGCTTTCTCAATCAAAGACCAAATGACGAGATGGTAAAATATGCACAGTTCGCGCTCGGGCATTGCTACGTCATGTCGAACAACACAGTTAAAGCTGAGGAGTTATTCAAGAGTTTCATTTTAAAATACGCGAATGACCCACTTAAAGCGGACGCCGAAAAAGTTCTCGCTTTGCTCTAAACCGTCGTTCGATAAACAATACTTTCCCGAGTCTAATTGTGTACTTGTTTTGAAATTTCAACTTTACCAGCACTTCACAAATAATTCTCTTCATTAGAAATTGCACAGCAACTCAAAATCTTAAGTCCTTTGGAAATCCGAAGGACTTTTTTAATTTCACCAATTAGATCAAACAATCGGCTGAAAAATAATCATTGAATATTTGTAGCAACTTCCGTTTTAAAGCTAAGACCTTTGATCAATAACTGCAAATTATATGAGACTATCCCGTAGAGCAAAAAAAGCCTTTCGATCCTTGTTGGTTGCAGTAGTTATCGGCTTGATCAGTGTATTCATCATTGAAGCACTGGTTGAAGTCTCTAAACGCATGGTGCGTCCACCACTCGAAGGCATAGAAAATCAGGTAATCGATCTTGCATTTCAGGTAAGGAAGCAAAGCAATCAGACTACCAGGATTTCACCGGAAGACATAGTCATTATTGATATTGATGATGCGAGTATCAACGAACTCGGTCGCTCACAAAATTGGCCTCGCTCATACGATGCAAAAGTCATTAACTATGTAGCATCCGGAAATCCGGCTGCGATTGGAATAGACTTTTTATACACCGAGTCGGATGAATTACCTGAAACATCAAAGAAACTTCTCTCCGGAAGCGGAATAAGCAATACACCAGAAATCCTGAATGCTTTGAGTTCAGATGACGAACTATCAAAAGCAATTGGCAATGCAGGATGTGTTTATCTCAGCTTTTTTGATGACGACGCCATCGAGGATTCAATCACAGATGCGCGAACCATAGATGCATTGCGCACAATATCCTCCCACAATGAATACGGCAGCACATTCCATGAATTTAATCATCCCGTGCTGCCAATTGACTCTTTCCTTTTTGAGGCAAAAGCTGCGGGAGCCATATCAGTGCCAACGATGTATGATGGAACAGTAAGACATTACAGGTTATTACAAAAACTAAAGACAGCATCAGCAGAAAAAAAAATCGTAGCCAATTTTCCATTGTATATGATGATGGATCACCTGGGAATTAAGGAAAATGAAGTCACTCTCAAGAGCAACGGACTTCAAGTTGGCGATTCTGCATTCATTCCTCTTAAATCAGACGGCACATTCAGGATCAATTGGCTTGGCAGTGAAGAAAATATAAGATATATCTCCTATTACAAAGTCTGGGATGAGTTGGTAGGGGCCGAATTCTTCGAAAACAAATTCGTATTTCTTGGCACTAGTGCCTCAGGTCTTCAGGATTTGAAGACAGTTCCCTCCAGAGTTGACAAAATGCCGGGAGTAGAAGTCCATGCGATCGCATTTCTCAATATGATGAATGGATCCTTTCTTAAAGAAATTACCGAACGCGAAGCACTGCCTTGGTTCTGTCTCATCAGCGTCATTCTGGTCGCCATTTTCCTTTTTACCCGACCCCTCATTGGATTCTTTCTCGGTTTCATTTTGTACTTCGGCGAGCGCTTTTTATTCGAATTATGGGTAATTCCCGAGCACAACTTAATATTTCCCATCACAACGCTCATGCTATTGACGTTGCTCACTTACCTGTTAACCAGTCTTTATGTATATTTTATTCGCGAAAGAAAAAATCGCATTTTGAAAAACGCCTTTGGTACTTATGTATCACCGGAAATTGTTGAACAGATTGCCAAGGACCCTGATCGTCTGCAACTTGGTGGCGAAAAGAAAGAACTCACTGTTTTATTTTCGGATCTTAGAAACTTCACCAGCTATTCAGAAAAACTCGACCCGCAGCAGATTGTAGCCGTACTGAATGACTATCTCAGTGCAATGTCAAATATCATCTTCGAGCACCGGGGAACCATCGACAAGTTCATAGGTGACGCCATCATGGCCATATTCGGAGCACCGATTCCGCAAAAGGATCATGCAGACCGTGCTTGTCATGTAGCGCTCGATATGTTCAATGGACTCAAAAAAGTAAACTCTGAAATAGGTGCAACTGGTTATCCCCCTCTTGCAATGGGAATTGGTATTAACACCGGTGAAATGACCGTTGGAAACATCGGCTCTGAAAAAAGATTCGACTACACCGTTATCGGCGATTCTGTGAATCTTGGTTCAAGACTTGAAGGACTGACCAAATTCTTTAATGTTCATGTAATCGTTAGCGAAACAACAAAAAACGCATGTCTTTCAGACAGATTCATCTTCCGTGAGCTTGGGTCGATTCGGGTTAAAGGAAAAGACAAAGCCGTGACCGCTTTCGAATTGTTGGGTAAAGATGATCAGGACGCTGAATTCGAATTGTGGTTTCCCGCCTGGGTGAAGGCATTTCAACACATGCATAATAACGAACTCACCGAAGCATTGAAAAAATTGGAATACTGTGAAAGCCTGCGTCCGCGTGATGTCGCTACTCTTTACTTTAAACACCGTTGCACGGAATGTCTGGCCGGATCTGATAAGTTCGACGTGATTATCAAAATGGATACTAAATAAGGCGCCATTTTTGAATTGCCTTTCATAACGATATTTACACCATGTACAAATTAATTTGCCTAATACTCATAAATGTTTCTGTACACTGCGTCTTTTCCCAACAGGCCTCATGGCAGCAGATGGCAGACTACAAAATTGATGTTGAACTCAATGATGAAAAACATCAATTTACAGGAAGAGAAACTCTCCTTTATACCAACAACTCGCCGGATATAATTGACCGGGTGTATTATCATTTGTATTTCAATGCATTTCAGCCCGGAAGCGCCATGGATGTGCGTTCACTAAGTATTGTCGATCCGGACCCAAGAGTAGGAGACCGAATTTCAAGACTTACACCTGACGAGATAGGTTATCTCCACGCAAAGTCGCTCAAAATGGATGGCAAAAACCTGTCTTACACCGAGAATGAAACCATCCTCGAGGTAACGCTCGATAAGCCAAGACCTCCGGGTGGAAAAGCAACCTTCGAAATGACTTTCGAAGGTCAGGTGCCTTTGCAGATAAGAAGATCAGGACGCGACAATTCCGAAGGTATTGATTACAGCATGAGTCAGTGGTATCCGAAAATGTGCGAATACGACAGCCGCGGATGGCATGCTAATCCCTATATAGGAAGGGAATTTTATGGTATCTGGGGCAATTTCGAGGTCAATATTACCATTGACAAAAAGTACATTCTTGGTGGAACAGGTATATTGATCAACGCCAATGAAGTCGGTTATGGATATGCATTCGACGAGAACAAAGTAAAACAGCCAACAGGCAGCAAACTCATCTGGAAATTCAAAGCTGAAAATGTACATGACTTTGTTTGGGCGGCTGATCCGGATTATGCGCATGACAAATTGCAAGTGCCGAATGGCCCTATACTTCATTTCTTGTATCAAAAGAACACGGATTATGCGGGAACATGGAAGGATATGCAGCCTCTTGCTGTAAAGGCCTTTGAGTTTATGAGCAAGAATTTCGGACAATATCCATATCCACAATACAGTATTATTCAGGGAGGAGACGGCGGTATGGAATACCCAATGGCTACATTGATAACTGGTAACAGAAAACTACCCAGTCTTACCGGAGTAACAGTTCATGAAGCTGCACATTCATGGTACCACGGAGTGATTGCCACAAATGAAAGTCTGTACTGTTGGATGGATGAAGGCTTCACAAGCTTTGCAACACAGGAAACCATGGACATGCTTTTCAAATCAGGTATGCCATCCGGACATCAAAGCGCATACAACGGATATTTCGACAT
>JBEIHH010000031.1:0-27490 GCA_040381475.1 Crocinitomicaceae bacterium
CATTGGGAAACATCGTCTGAATAAAAAGCGCGAAATGAAACGGCAAATATTACCATTAGAAACAAGCACTAGGGAATTGAACTTCAGATCGGAAAGTCTTGTTAGATCCAACCGTTATTACTGGTTTTCAATTCGCTTAAGAGTAACCCGTTGTGCAGGGTTTACAACCAATGGTACTTTTTCCAATACGGTATCACTTTCTTCCAATCCCCAGGCGTCGATGTCTGACAAGCTTAACTGTTTTAGTCCCATGTAAGCATTGGTAATAAAACTATCGCGCACGCTGAGTTCGTTGTCGGCTGAAAGGAATTTTTCAAGTACAACGAATTTGAAATCATGTTCATCGTTGTATTTGGCATAGGGTTCCGGCTTTTTCTTCAAGTCAAGTTCACCTTTGCTCACCATTTCATCAACTATGAAATTGAAAAAATTATGAACCCGTGGCTGAACCCTGAAGCCTAGCTTGATATTGACTTTGATGACGAGGTCATTGCTGATTTCCTCAACATTGTATTCCCTGCTGTATGGCTCATTGGTTCGATCAACATGCACGAACCAATATATATCGGCACGCTTTGGAGTTTTCGCCAGAATGCTTTCCATTATTTTCTTTTCTACCTGGTGGCTAAAATTGGCCTTAGTCAGGAATACCAGGTGCGTGGCGAATTTCGGAACGTTTTTATCGTCGGATAATTCGCGGAGGGTGCCGATGTATTGATCCAAATCCTCAAACTGAAGGAAATAATTGCTCATTTTTCGATACATATAAGTAATCCACATCACATGGATAAGAACGAGGTAAACCAGCAACATCATCCAGGCTTCTTTCAGTTTCTGGCTGTTTGCAACAAAGAAGCTTATCTCAATAACAATGAACAAGGCGAATATGACACCCACTAAATAGGATGGCCAGTGTCTTTTGTACTCAAGATAATAGGCCAAGAGAGTAGTGGTCATCATCATGGTGATGGTTATAAAGAAACCATAAGCGGCCTCCATTTTTTTGGATTCACCAAAGAACAAAACAACACCAATACAGCCTGCATAAAGCAGCCAGTTTACACTAGGTATATACAATTGCCCTTTTAGTTCAGTCGGATACTTGGTTGCCACTTTCGGCCAAAAATTGAGGTTGATAGCTTCACTGATGAGCGTGAAGGAACCTGTGATGAGCGCCTGACTGGCAATAACTGCTGCGCAGGCTGCGATGATAATACCCGCCATGAGGAACCACTCGGGCATGATACTGTAAAACGGGTTGCGACCTTCGAGTGAAGTTTCTCCCATGAGCCAGGCACCCTGCCCCATGTAATTAATGACCAGCGAGGTTTTTACAAATACCCAGGAAACCTGAATATTCTGCCTGCCTGCATGTCCCAGATCACTGTACAATGCATCTGCTCCGGTTGTGCATAGAAATACTGCACCAAGAAGCCAGAAACCTTTAGGGTATTCAGCCAACAGATTATAAGCATAAACCGGGTTCAAAGCTTTTAATACTTGCGGATGATCCATAATCTGAAAAATACCCAACGTCGCAAGCATGACGAACCAAAGCATCATGATTGGACCGAAAGTTTTGCCGACCAACTTTGTTCCATAACGCTGAAATATGAAAAGCAGGGTCAGAATGGCAATTACAATTGGAATCACAGGAATATCCGGATTGAACACTCTCAAACCTTCAATGGCTGATGAAACGGAGATGGGTGGAGTGATCATACCATCGCACATCAATGTACCGGCGCCGATCATGGCCGGCCAGAACAACCATTTTCCCCTTCTTTGCACAAGTGCAAAAAGTGAAAAAATTCCTCCTTCGCCCTTATTGTCAGCTCTCAGTGTGAGGAATATGTATTTGAAAGTGGTTTGGCTCGTGAGTGTCCAAAAAATGCAGGACAATGCACCGTATACCAGTTCCTGAGTGATGGGTTTGTCGCCAACAATGGCACTCATCACGTAGAGTGGAGAGGTACCAATATCGCCGTAAACTATGCCTAAGGTGACCAAAAGACCGGCTGCACTCAGACGGTTGACCTGCGAAGAATTCATGACTTATAAGTTAAGACGGGGCCGAAAGTATAGTCATCAGGAGTATTGTTGTCCTCTCAACATGAAATATTTATTCTTTCTCTGTTGCAGAAGATTCCTGTAATTTTGCAACTATGGGAGCCAGCGAGATTATTCTGATTCTGGTAGTTTACCTCTTGCTTTTTGGGGCGAAAGGGGTTCCCGCTCTTGCCCAGACACTTGGTAAGGCGGTGTATCAGTTTCGAAATGCTACCCAGGAAGTTCAAAGAGAAATTATGAGCGGCGCAGACGAAATTCGCAAGCAGGCATCCGTCAAACTTGATCAGTCTGATGTTCCTGCCGGTCCTGTGAAAACTCAAAAGCAGTCAGAAGAAAAAAAGACGGATTGATGCACGCGATGCGTTGATTTCGGTTTTTGTAATTGATAATTGCGGTGGCATTACATCAAACAGCCAAACGCTTGCGCTCTCCGATCTGCTGTCTCCACATAGCATAATAAAGCCCTTTTTCTGCGAGTAGTTTATCATGACTGCCTTGTTCGATGATATTTCCATGTTCAAGAACATAGATTCTGTCGGCGTGCATGACGGTTGAAAGACGGTGGGCGATGAGAATGGTCATGATATTCTGTGTGCTGTGTATATCGCGCACTGTGGCCGTAATGTCTTCTTCAGTAATAGAATCAAGTGCTGATGTGGCCTCGTCCATAATCAGCAGGTTCGGATTGCGCAACAGTGCACGCGCAATGGAAAGGCGCTGTTTTTCGCCACCGGAGATCTTTATTCCTCCCTCTCCGATGAGCGTGTGTATACCGTTTTCTGCTCTTTCCAATAATTTCTGACATGATGCTTTGTGCAGTGCATCCAGCACTTGCGCATCCGTTGCATCAGGCTTTACGAAAAGAAGATTTTCTCTTATAGTGCCGGCAAAAAGCTGGCTGTCCTGACTTACCATGCCGATCTGTTCTCGCATCATGGTCATATCAATGTCTGAACCATCAATGTCGTCATAGAAAATTTGTCCGGAGGTTGGGCGGTAAAGTCCGATCAACAGTTTGACCAGTGTTGTTTTTCCCGATCCGGATGGTCCTACCAGTGCTATGGTTTCTCCTTTGTTCACTTCGAAACTCACGTCAGCAACGGCACTGTTGGTTGCAGTTTTATGTTTGAATGTGACATGATCAAAACGAAATCTTGACAATGCTCCAAGTGGAACTGGATTGGTTGGTCTTGGTTCCGGTTTGCTACTCAGAAGATCTTCGAAATTTTTAAGCGAAGCCTGCGCCTCTCTGTATGTGGCAATCACATTACCCATTTCCTGCAATGGGCCAAAAATGAAAAAGCTGTAGAACATCAGCGTCATTACTTGTCCAAGACTGATTGTGTCTCTAAATAGCAAATAGTAAAGCAGAAAAATCAGGCAGGTTCTTAAAAAGTTGACTGTGGTGCCTTGTATGAAACTGAGGGAACGGATGTATTTGACTTTTTTCAGCTCAAGACTCAGAATGCTTTTGGTGACATTATTCAACCGGCCTATTTCTTGTTTGGCAAGTCCCAGTCCCTTAACCAGTTCAATGTTTCTGAGCGATTCTGTTGTGCTTCCGGCAAGGGAAGTTGTTTCTCCAAGAATTGTTTTCGATACTACTTTTATTTTCTTGCTAAGCAAACTACTTACAATGGCGAGCAGAGGCACAGTAGCCAGAAATATCGGTGCGATGATCCAGTGGACCTGAATAGCGTAAATGATTACAAACACTACACCTACGAGACTTTGAAAGAAGATATTGATAAATGATGTAATGAACTTTTCAGAATCGGATCGGACTTTTTGCAATTTGCCCAATGTCTCTCCACTGCGTTGGTCTTCGAATTGTTCATAGGGCAACTCAAGTGAATGACGTATGCCATCGGTGTACATGCTCGCGCCGGTTCGCTGAATAATCACATTGCTGAAATAGTCTTGAAAATTTTTTGCGATTCTACTAACCATAGCAACACCCATGGAAAGAAGCAGAAATACCATAAGGTCGTGAGAGAACGAAGCCCAATCGCTGCCGAAATCACTCCGGTGTACACCGAGCTTGTCGATGATTTTACCTGTAATTAAAGGATCGAGCAATGAAAAGCATTGGTTTATTGCAGCGAGTAATAGTGCCAGCAAGAGTAGGTTTCGCGAGGGTTTCAGGTAAAGCAGCAGAATACGTAAATCCTTAATCATGCTGTAAAGGTAGAATGAAGGCCATTCGTTCAGCACTTCCGAATGAGGTGTGTTGATCCAGATTATCGAATTCCTTGAGACCGGATTTTTTTTGACTAATGAAAGCTAATGATGACAGGTTACAACTGTTTACCGGTTTTGAGAGTTTCTAAACCAATGCTCAAAAATGAGCAATGCATAAATGATATGTGCGTTTTCACTTCGGCCTTTGTCATAGTAATCTCTTAACAGGCCGTCAACTTCGGCTGTTTTGAGTATTGCACCGGATGTCAGATTGGAAGAGCTCAAAGTTTCCATCGTGAGTGATTTCAATTTGCCGCGCAGCCACTTATCAAGTGGGATTTCGAAACCTCGCTTTGGCCTTTTGAATACATGATCCGGCAGATGGTGTGAGAATGTTTCACGCAACAAAATTTTTCTGTTGTGGCCATCTGCCTTAAGTGAGAAATTTTGATTGTTTAAGAACTCGACCACTTTATAATCCAGGAATGGTGAACGAATTTCAAGGCTGTGCTGCATGCTCATCCTGTCGGCCTTTACAAGCATGTCATTGGCAAGTACAAGTCTCTGGTCAGCCAGTAGAATTGAATTGAGGTCTTGCGAGTCAATTTCGCAGACAAAGTCAGCAATGCGTTCTGTGAGTTGTTGCGATACGTCTTTATTCAGCAGAGCGAGGCAAACCTCTGCGTCGCTCCACGAGGCCAGTTTCACATAACGGCCTTTGAGATCGTCGCCGAGAATGGAGGCATACTTCCGTGCCTGACGCAGCCTGTTCATCAGAAAATTATTTCGTGATACAGGTAAAGCATTCAGGAATGGATTTAGCAATGGCAAAATGGAGTTCGAAAGTCCGGGAGTATTGGATTTTATAAGTGCGGTGTGTTTGTTATAACCTGCCAGCAACTCATCGGCTCCATCTCCGGTCAGTGCTATGCGCATTTTACCAGACACCTGACGCGCAAGTGCACCGAAGGCAATGGCGGAAGAATCAGCGAACGGTTCATTACCGGTTTCAAGCATGAGCATAAATTCCTGCAACATGTCTTGTTCTGTCAATGGCACTATTTCATTTTTTATCCCAAGATGGCTGGCTACATCAATGGCATATTTACTTTCATCGAAGAAGCTTGCATCGGGAAATGCAACGGAATAACTGATAATTTTCGGATTGTGCACAACGCTCAATGCGGCTATCACCGAAGAGTCCGCGCCGCCACTCAGAAATACACAGGCAGGAACATCTGCCTCGAGTCGTGATTTCACAGAATCGCTGAGCAACTCACGAAAATCATTTTTGATCTTTTCTTTATCTTTTGCTTTTGACTGACTTTTTTTTGCTGAATACCATTTCTTTTTTTTAACTCCTGAAGTACTTACCTGGAGACAGGTGCCGGGCTCGAGTTTTTGAACATCCTTGAGGATGCTGGCAGGAGCCGGAATATATGTATACTGAAGAAAGGTAGCCAGAGAAACCAAGTCAGTTTCTTTTGAAATCGGGAACTCTTGAAGAGCTCTTAGTTCGGAAGCGAAATACAGTTCCGTTTTATCTGAGAAATAATAAAGTGGTTTTTCTCCAAATCTGTCAAGCGCCAGCAGAAGTGTTTTTTCCTGATGATCGTAAAAGGCGAACGCAAAGAATCCATTCAGTTTATTCAATGCTTCCTGACCGTATTGAATTAATAGCTTCAGAAGTACCTCAGTGTCACTTTTTGTTTTGAATTTTTCTCCGCGGCCAATGAGTTCGTTTCTCAATTCGTCATGATTGAAAATTTCACCATTGAATACAAGATAATATCTACCTGTTTCGTCTGGCATCGGCTGGTTGGCGCTATCGCTCAAGTCCAGTATTTTGAGTCGGACATGACCCAGCATGCATCTTTCAAGATCAACCGAACTTTTGTTGTCGGGTCCACGGTGACGCATCCTGATCAAGGCTGAATCCAATCTTGCTATACTAAGTTTTGTGTCCTCGTCGTGCCTAAACTGATATCCTCCTGCAATGCCGCACATGGAATCATTCGTTTTTTTTGAATATGTAACCGCCCTTAACGGCACCCCAAACCTGTTTGCCCTGATTGTCCCAGCCTTGATCCCAGCTAATCATGCGTTCATCGTTCATAGTGACTTTTGAAGTTGCCCATGAAGCACCGCTTCTTTCGCTTGGGCAGGTTTTTTCACCTGTTCCTCCGTTGAATTCCCATTTGGTCGCATCGAACTTCAGATTCACTTCGCATCCTTCAAGCATCTGCAGGGAGTCCGGTATAATTGTCTCAAATACCGGATCATTTATTTTTTTTCCTATGAATCGAGATGGATCTCTGAGTTTGTAGATATAACTGGTGAAATTTTCATTGTCTTTTTTGACAACCCGGTAAACACGTATTCGATATGGTTTTTCCAATGCAGTGCTCATGGCTTGTTCTACATAGAGATAAAACTGTTCCGGGGATGATTGCCAGATGGGCACCATTCTTAACCGAATATCAAAGTAGTCACTGTCGTTCAAACTTTGTTCTTCGCTTGAAAAATCTCCCTGCATGCACTTTTTCAGGTAGGTAAAACTGTCCATTTTTCTGCCTTGTTGCAGTGATTCAGAAGATTCAGTTGTTTCAGTGCTGACGAATGGTTGATTGTTTCGGCATGAGGCCAGAACAGATATCAGCGCAATAAAAATGACGGGAATAGACTTATTCATGCATGCGAAAATAGGCAACTAAAAAAGGCCGTCCTTTGCAGAATCGGCCTTTTTTCATAGTAAATAGGGTAGCAAACTTTTAACGCATTATCAGGATCGTTCCTTCTTTGCGATGAGTTTCGCTGTTATGTCCTTTGATTCTTAGGGAATAGTTGTAAACTTCATTCTGGATAAAATATTCTCCATCGCCCAAGCCTCCAACCCATACTTCATCAGGATTCGTAGAGCTGAATACCTCCATTCCCCAGCGATTGAAGATGTGTAACTCGTACTCCAGTACTGAGTGAGAAATAACCTTGAAGACGTCATTCACACCATCTCCATTAGGAGTGAATGAATTTGGAACATAGAAATACGGTGGTGAAATGATCAAATAGCTTTGTGTGTTGGTACAACCCGTTTCGTTGATCATGGTCAGTTGCACTGTGTAATTATCCAACCCATCGAATTCATGATCCGGATCCCAGCTATAGCTTTGATCTCCATCACCAAATTGCCAGTATGTGAAGCATCCTTCGCAAGCGGGAATTGGATTGGCTTCAAACTGATAATTGTTCTCACCAAGATTCTCAACGTTGAAGTTCGCAATAATCGGATTCACACTTACAAATACGTCATCTTCTACCACTCTGCCGCAAATATCCTCCACTACTACATGGTAATTGGTTGATGCATCCGGATAAACTGTCAAATCATCACCTAATAAGGTTGTGTTCCACACATATGTAAATCCGCCTTCACCGCCTTCAGCTACAACCCAAATCTGAGCAGGTTGATTAGGACAAATGGCCGTGTCTGCCGCTGTTGTGATTGTTACCGGAATGTCCGGAATGAAAATTGTTACTTCATCATTCGCAGTCATTCCGCAGAAATCAGTTACCACAACTGCAACGTCTATCGTTTCGAAACTCTGAATACTGAAATTGTTTGCCTGGCTTGCAGCTGAGCCATCAACGATCCATTGGTATTGTACTCCGCCACTTCCTCCGCTGATTGCTGCGTTGAGCTGCGTATTGTCTATGCATGATGCATTGATATCATCGCCCAGTGAAACCTCTATGGGAGGATTCACAATGTTGATGTTCACATCACCTGTCGCTGTCTGTCCGCATACATCAACAACAAACAATTCAACAACTGTACTTGCGGGGTAAGTAGAAGCATAGTTCTGACCTGTTCCGAGAGCGCTGCCATTGCTTGTCCATTGATAATCCCAATCACCTTGTTCACCACTACCACCGGTCATTGTAGGAACGATGTTAAGCATCGTGGCACAATTGCCATCGAGTTGCTCGGGTAGAGTAAGTTCAATAGCCGGGCTATCAATAGTTACTTCAATATCTGCAGTTTCTGTTTGTCCGCACTGGTCACTAACACTTACTGTGAGAGTTCCAGCGCCGTCGGCTGTTCCGGTGTATGTTTCAGTCCAGTTGTTCCAGTCCCACATACCATTCCACTGCCAGGAATAAGAGTATCCCCAACCTTGAGTATCACCGCCACTTGCAACTGCTGTTACAGAGTATGGCTGACCACACGGCGCATTTACAGTTGCCGGAACCTCTACAAATAGTTCCGGTGCGTTCACTATAATCTCAATGCTGTCTGTTGCAATGAATCCACATTCGTCTTCTACTTCCAGATGAACCCAACCTGCATTCCAGGTGCTTACGCTCACTGTATTGTTCCAGCCCCAAAGGTTATTGCCATCTTCATCAGACCAAGAATAGGTATAAGGTAAAATACCGCCTTCTGCATTTGCATAAAGTGAGCCAAATGCACCACAATTCATTGGAAGGATATTATCCTGATCGAGAATTTCAGCGATGAGAAGAGGTGTCACCAATACCGTAACTGTAAATGTTGCGTCATCCGGTGGCATACCACATGTATCTGAAACTGTAAGGAAGTAAGAACTGGTAGTGGCAGGCGAAACATCTATTGTAAATGTTTCATCTCCTGAGCTCCATTCATATCCATACAATGCATATCCGCCCGTAATAATTGGCTCAAGAGTTACTGTTTCGCCCTGACAAATCTCTACATCGTAACCTTCCACCTGCAATGGCTCAGCCACGTCAGCGATGAAGAAATCGAACGACGAGGAAACAAGCTCTTCACCGCAGTCGGCGATATTGGCAATTTCCATATGCACCGTTTCAATTCCTTCAGCCAGACCATCCGCGAAGGCATCGAGATAAAACTGCACAGACATTTGACCGGGAGGGAAAACTACCGAGTCAGGCAGAAGCGTATAATCTACACCATTCACTGCAGTACCGGTGTATTCCATATAAGCAACAAGCTCTACATCTGGATTTCCATTTTCGGGACGATCGAAAACAATGTAACCATCACCGCAGTTTTCGAAAAGCGTATTCTCGTCAGGACCGCTTACCGCAAGATTTAACGATACCTGAACAACAAGATTTGATGAGAATGAATCGCGCTCAAGGAAAACTCCTGAGTCTAGAATTCCGTCATTCGCATCACAGATGGCAAGTTTGATGTGATATGTCTGGCCGCACTGTACAATTGCCATGGCAGTCAGCACATCTGTGTAGCCATCAAACTGAATGTAATAAGGGTTGGTGTAGATATCATCATCCTGATTGTTCCAATAATCTCCGTCAGCTGCAAGTTGATTGTAATATTCACAATTGGTGCAGGGACCACTGTTGCCATTACCGTTGTTTATGGTGTTGATGGCAACACCTGTGTCTGTGGTTCCAGGCACAATAGCGATGTTTTCGGCATTATCTGAGAAAGGACCGTTAATACCAGGGCCACTCAGAAAGAAACCGAATACATCGTTGAAGCCTGATCCGACATAAGTATCATATTCTTCCGAACCCCATACATATCTGAATTGAATGGTGTCGCCCAGTGGAACAAAGTCGAATTCAATAATGGCCCAATCGTTAATGCTGTTACCGCCATTGGCCTGAACAAGATCAAGCAAATCCGGGTCATTACCGCTGCTGAGTCCGGTGCCTGGACCGGTATAACCTGTGGCGTTGTTGGGTCCAACAAGTCCGCTCACATCACCACACGACATGGCAAATCCAGATTCGATACCCAAATTGCAATCGACACATTCGAAACCACCCACAGAGGTGCTGACCATGTTGGCATTACCGCCGTTGAACGTAATATTCGAAACAGTTACATTTTGACCCAGAAGAACATCCTGAACATATTGTTCAACAGTCATCGTATTCTGGGTTGTCAATTGAGACAGTAGTGCGTTTGCTGCAAGCAACAAGGTTGAAAGTATGTACAGCTTTTTCATCATGGGTAGTCCGTTAGCGCTTATATGACTCCTATAATTCCTGAACCGTTGCACGTGTTCACAAATCACAGTGTTATTTTAATTAGTCTAGGGTTAAAGCATTGAAAATCAACTTGGATTTTATGCGTTTTGCGAAATTAAGTCAATTTTCGGTTCAACAGCCAATTAAATTTGTTCCGAAATGAAGAAGCCGGAAAATGATCTGTTGGGAAAGGCCTGTGGTCTTTACTTCCACCAAAATATTGATGTTCCTGTTCAGATTTTTATCAATGACAAACCCGACAATGATCTTTCTCCGTCCTATTTTTTTCGCGGAGCAGCGGAACTCAATACCATGGAGAGAACTGCACTGTTATCAGCTAAAGGTCGGGTTTTAGATGTGGGGGCAGGAGCGGGTTGTCATTCGGTCATTCTGCAGAGCAAAGGTCTTTCTGTTGTGGCCGTTGAGAAGTCACGAGCCCTTGCCGATATCATGAAGAAAAGGGGGATCCATGAAGTGGTGTGTGCTGATATAATGCAATATGAAAAATCTGGCTTTGACACCATTCTGTTGCTTATGAATGGCTTCGGTCTGGCAGGCACTGACTTACAACTCGAGCATTTCCTGCTTCACTTGTCCTCCATGCTGAACACAGGTGGTTCGATCATCGGAGAATCTACGGATATCAGCTACTTCCACCGCCAGCCTGCTCGTTCGGTGGGTCAGGATCTAACCGCCGGGTATTTTGGCAATGTCACTTTCCGGCTTGAATGGGAGCAGCAAACAGTTTCATTGCCATGGCTTTTTGCCGATGAATGGCTGATCAGGGAAACATGTCAGAAACTGGGCATGAAATTCACCATCATGCGCAGAGGTTCTGATCATCAGTTTCTTTGCAGGATAACAAAACCTTGATACTACCCCACCTGCCAACGGTTTATATTTGCGACCCTAAAAATTTGTCAATGGTAAAGTGTGCAATCATAGGTTACGGTTACTGGGGCCCCAATCTGGTGAGAAATTTTTCAGCAGCAGAAAATTCGAGTGTCCACACCGTTGCTGATCTGCGCCCTGAAAGGCTTTCGATCGTAACCAAAAACTATCCCGGTATTCACGTCACAACCGATATTGACTCTATATGGTCGAATCCGGAAATTGACGCAGTAATCATTGCAACACCGGTCTTCACACATTTTGATCTTGCAAAAAAGGCTCTCAATGCGGGTAAACATGTCTTGCTTGAGAAACCGATGACAGATACTGTAGCCCACGCTTCGGAATTGATAGAGCTTTCAAAAGCGAAGTCAAAAGTCCTGATGGTGGATCACACGTTTCTGTACACCTCTTCAGTGCAAAAAATGAAATCATTGATCGATAGTGGAGATATCGGTAAAGTGAAATATTTTGATTCAACAAGGGTCAATCTAGGGTTGATACAACAGGATGTGAACGTGCTGTGGGATCTGGCTCCGCATGACATTTCTATTTTGGATTACCTGATTCCGGCTAAGCCTCTTTCAGTGCAGGCAACAGGAATTAGTCATATTCACAATGGAATTGAAAACATTGCGTATTTGACTGTGAATTACGACTACGATTTCATAGCGCATTTTCATTGCTCCTGGTCTTCGCCGCTTAAAATTCGCATGATGCTGATTGGCGGCGACAAGAAAATGATCGTATTCAACGACATGGAACCAACGGAGAAAATCAGGTTGTATGACACTGGTCACAGTGTGAGCACAGATGAAGAAAAACGTAAAGTGCTGGTGGATTATCGCATGGGTGATGTATACATACCAAAGCTGGATCTCCGCGAAGCGCTGGGCGGTATGGCCAAAGACTTCATCGACGCCATAACGAAGGGAACAACACCGATCGCCAGCTATGAATCAGGATTTAATACCATCCGCATTCTGGAGGCTGCTCAGAAATCAATCAAAGAAAAGGGCCGCCAGGTAGAACTTTAATACTCAGGAGTTATGGAAACGATTACCGTTAACAATGATAAGCAATCGCTCAACAATGTGAAGGTTGGCGAGAACGTGAAAATCTTCAATTTTGTAAATGCCTATGGCTGCTCCATCGATTCAGGCTCGAAAGTTGGTGCGTTTGTTGAAATTCAGAAAGGTTCTAGCATAGGTAAAAACTGCAAAATTTCAAGTCACAGCTTCATTTGCGAAGGTGTGCACATTGAAGACAATGTTTTCATTGGTCACAATGTCACTTTCATCAACGACCGTTTTCCAAGGGCTACGAATGAGGATGGCAGTGTGCAGACCGAAGCCGACTGGAAGCTCGAGGAAACACGCGTAAAAAAGGGTGCATCTTTGGGTTCAAGTGTTACGGTATTGTGTGGGGTGACCATCGGTGAAAACTCTATCATCGGCGCCGGTTCTGTGGTGCTGAAGGATATCCCGGACAATGTCATTGCTGCCGGGAATCCTGCGCGCGTCATCAGAAAGTCAGAAAAGAAATAACGTTTTGCTACAAGCAACCAATGCATGGGAGCATTGGTCTTGAGAATGACTTAAATTTTTATTATGCGACCGGATATGGTAAAATGGTTGTTGGTTCTGCTGAGTGCACTGGCTTTTTTGTCCGGTATGCGAGCCGACAATATCTACATCATGAATGCCCCCGGTTACAATGAAGCCGGCACAGAATTGATCGATGCCATGGAAGCGCTCGGACATACTGTTACTGTAAACAGCGCGACTTACCAGGTTTTTCCGGGCATTACCTCCAATTGTGTTGATCCCGCAGGATACCACTGGCTTTGTTTTTTTGGCGAATACGATTACTCTGCCATGGCACCGGATGTTATGAATTTTATTGCCGATGGTGGTAAGGTCTACTATAACTACGAAGTGTCTTGTTGTACTCAATCTGCCATCGGTGCGGCGGCTATGGTTGCCGATATCACCGGTTTACCTATAACTGTAAATGCCAACGAATACATCGCTTTGGGCGGGTATATTGCCAATCTTTCCGGATGTATCGACGTTATTGGCTCGGCTTACAAAGGTCTTGATGGATTGCCCGTTGCCAATCAGCTGGAGGCTGATGCTGCAATCAATGGTGGTACCCCTGATGTTTCTGTTTGCACCAATTTCGGCTATTTTTTTACCGGTGCCGATATTCCCGGAAATACTTTAAACGGATCCATTACCGGTATGGGTGATGTCAACGTGTGGTATGATAGTGGTGAGCCCTGGTCGAATGGCGGAGTAAATCCTGTGAATTTGGATCTTGTCGCTTACTTTTTCCCCAATGAAAATACCACTTGCAATCTTGCAACAGCCGGTTGTTCGAATGATTGTCTTTTTGGAAATGTTCTCGGTACGGATATTTCAATCTGCGAAGATGAGATTGTTGTCCTCGACGCTTCTCATCCAAATGCTACTGGTTATTTATGGCAGGACAATTCTGTGAATGCCACTTTTTCCATTTCACAAGGTGGTACATATTATGTAGAGGTAACAGACGGAACCGTGAGTTGTACGGATACAATCCATGTGGAAGAAATTGAAGTGATTCCAACAATTTCTGCTGATCAAACAATTTGTCAGGGATTGACGGCTGCGCTCCTTGCGGGCGGCGGCGATAGCTATGAATGGTCGCCCGCTTCGTCTCTCGACAATGCAAATATTTCAAACCCGGTTGCGACTCCATCTCAAACAACTACCTACACGGTGAATGTATTCGTAGATCAATGCTTCGAAACAGAAGAAGTGACAATAACCGTTGAAGAAGCAAATGTTGATTTCGTTTCGTTTGTAACTCCTGAAGTTTGCAGTTTAGAAGGAAGTATAACTATTTCTCAGGTGAACGGCGGTTTGGGGCCGTATGACATTACTCTTGACAATGTGAGCATTCTGGAAGATGAACTGATAAGCCTTACTTCGGGTACCTATGAACTTGTTATTGTCGATCAAATAGGTTGTTCCCTCACAGAAGAGATATTCGTTGCGGACAATTCGTATTCGCTTGTTTTGAATACTGCTTCTGTTCAGCCATATTGCGCTCAACCTGGATCTATTGAGGTAACATCTGTATCCGGAGCCACCGGTAGCGTCAGTTACGCGCTGAACGGTGTTCCAGAACCCGACGGCATATTTGATAACCTGACCGGCGGAAGCTATGATGTAGTGGTTGTGGATAGTCAGGGTTGCGAAGGCGCTGTATCATTTGATCTCATTTATGATCCTGGTGATGTTTTTGCCACCCTGGAAGTAACGAATCCTATTTGCCTTGCCCTGGGATCAATTGCTGTAACCTCTGTCAATGGTGCAGTTTCTCCATGGGCCATTTCGTTAAATGATGATTATTCCCTTACAGGAGATTACGCTGGATTGGTTACAGGTAATTATGATCTGGAAGTAATTGACGCCAATGGCTGTCTGTTCAATCAACAAATTACTTTGATTCAGGAATTCTCGCAAATAACTGCTGTGTTGGATTCTCTGCCGGCTATCTGTGAAACTCCTGGCCTGATTCAGGTTGTTGAAGTGCTGCAGGGAACTGCTCCGTATGAGATTCTGGTCGATGGTCAGTCAATGCCTCCGGGCGGCGCTCAGGTCGATAGCAGCTCGCATATTCTCACAATCTTGGATATCAACGGTTGCGCTTATGCCGATACTTTCCAGGTTGGATTCATCAATCACACAGAGGCCATTTTCACTGCCGATCCTTACATCGAAAATATTCCATTCGATGTTTATACGGATAATACATCTCTCAACGCTACGAGCTATGAATGGTATATTGATGGAGAACTGTCTGATTCAATTTCAGATCCCCAGTTTACCTTTCTTCAACCAGGTGAATTTGAGCTGGAGTTGGTGGCGATTGATGAAGTAAATGGATGCAGAGACAGCATGTTCTACATAGTATACGCCAAACCCCAGAACGCGCTTTACATTCCAAATGCATTTTCTCCGGATAATGATGGTATCAATGATGTCTTCTTTGTCAAGGGCGAAAACATAGATGAAAATGGATTCGAATTCCTGGTTTTCAATCGTTTTGGAGATGTTGTTTGGCGCGCCAAAGGTCCTGATGATGTCTGGACCGGTGAACACCGTGATGGCGAATACTACGTTCCCGATGGAGCCTACAGCTTCATGCTGAGATATAAATATCTGGGAACTTTTGATCTCATAAAAGAAACCGGCCACATCATAGTGATTCGCTGATTCGTTTATTACCCGATTCGCTTCTGATCGGTTCTGTGGATTGCTGCCATTGCACTAAGTTGGCTTATCTTGCGCCAACTTAACTGCGCGGCACCGCTACATTTAGGTCTGTCCGTTCTGTTGGGTGATCAAACCAAAAAGAAACATGTCAGAAAGAACTCAAGTGATGAATCGCATTCCATGTCTTGATCTCAAAGGTCAGCATGATCAAATCAGGCAAGAAGTATTTGCGGCTTTTGAAAAAGTATATGAAAAAACAGCTTTTTCCGGAGGGCCATTTGTAGAAGAATTCGAAAAAGGTTTTGCCACATACATCGGGGCTAAACATGCCATCGGGGTGAATAACGGTACAACCGCCCTGCATCTGGCCATGCTTGCTTTGGGTATTGGACATGGTGATGAAGTAATCATACCGGCCGACACTTTTATTGCAACAGCGTGGGGTGTTTCACATGCTGGAGCTACACCGGTTTTTGTGGATTGTACTGATGATACTTGGGAGATTGATGTCAATAAAATTGAGGAAAAAATTACTTCCAAAACCAAAGCCATCATCGGAGTGCATTTGTATGGTCAGCCGTTCGACATCGATGCTGTCAGCGCAATTTGCAAAAAGCACAACTTATATTTGGTAGAAGATGCTGCACAGGCACAGGGCGCCCGATACAAGGGCAAAACGGTGGG
The DNA here is from genome assembly GCA_040381475.1 of Crocinitomicaceae bacterium. GTDB lineage: Bacteria > Bacteroidota > Bacteroidia > Flavobacteriales_D > Sanyastnellaceae > JAIBBG01. Next base: position 16,095 of record JBEIHH010000031.1, read on the forward strand.
CGTATTCGGTGAAATGGCCTGTTTTAGTTTTTATCCGGGAAAAAATCTTGGCGCATGTGGTGAAGCAGGAGGCATTACCACCAACAGTGATGAATTCACCAGACATCTGCACTCACTGAGAAATCATGGATCACATGTTCGCTACTACCACGATGAAATTGGATACAACTACCGCATGGGCGGATTGGAAGGTGCTTCTCTTACGATCAAATTGAGATACCTGGAGGGCTGGAATAACCGCCGCAGACAGATTGCAAAAATGTATCAGACACACATCAGCAATCCAAAAATTAAACTTCAGCACCAGCCCGAATGGGCGGACAGCATCTATCATTTGTTTGTAATCACCACGGCAGACAGAGATCATCTGACCAAATATTTAAACGATAAAAATATTTTCCCTGCTTTGCACTATCCGGTGCCCTGTCACCTACAAAAGGCATACGCACACCTGAACTACAAACAAGGTGATTGTCCGAATGCCGAATATCTGGCAACACATTGTCTTTCGTTGCCTATGTATGCAGAACTGACCGACGAGCAGATTCATCATGTGATTGAGGCCATCAATGCCTATTAATTAAGAAAGGCATGGCAAAACGCGTACTGCAACTTGGCGGTGGTGTGCTCATGGTGCGCTCCATCAAAAAAATTCAGGAACTCGGTTACGAGGTGTTTTGTGTGGATATGAATCCGGATGCCCCGGCGTTTGCTTTTGCCAATGGTTCGGCAGCAGTCAATATTTCTGACGTGGAAGGTGTAGGAAAATATGCCGATGAAATCAATGCAGATGTTGTACTCGCTCTCAATGATGCAGGAGTTTTGCCGGCAGTGTTTGCCAATAAAAAACGCGGCTTGAAGTGCTATGATCCTGAGCAGGTAAAATATTTTACTGACAAAGGCGAAATGCGTCAGCGATGGAAAGATGCAGGCGTGGGGCAACCAAAATTTTTCATCTGCACAAATGCTGATGAAATTCGAAACGCAGTAAAAGATATCGGATATCCTTGTATCGTAAAGCCTTGTATGATGTGGGGTAGCCGCGGCGTCAGTAAAGTGAACAGTGAAAATGACATTCCTTTCGCCACCACTTTTGCGATGGACAACGCAAAGGGAAATCGTTACATCGTAGAAGAATTTATGGATGGTGTGGAGGTGAGCATTGAAGGTCTTTTCAAAGATGGCAAAGCTTTTATTCTTGCCAAAGCAGACAAAGAATTACAACGACATGATAATTACCGGGTAACGGTTCAAATCAACTACGGAGCGAATTTACCTCAGCCTGTATTGGACGAGGTCGATGCGCTGGTGGCTTCTGCCGGCAAGGCCATGGGCTTTGAAGCTGGGGCATTGCATGCGGAATGCATGGTAACCAGCGAAGGTGTAAAAATGATTGAGATGGCGGGAAGACCTGGCGGCGGACACATCTTTGGAGCTATAGTAGAGGAGGTGAGTGGCGTGTCCATGCCGCAGGCTCTCACACAAATTTTGCTCGGAGAAAATATTGACCCCTCTGCAAAATATGAGCGCGGTGCCTGTTACAAATTTTTCAATGCGCCTGAAGGGGTTTTTCAATCTGTCACGGGAATTGAAGAGGCAAAAAAATTACCCGGAGTTGTTGATATTGGTTTCACTATGTCGCCGGGTACTCAGGTAAGAACTATGGACCATGGAGCTAACAGACCGGGATTCGTTGTTACGGGAGGTGCCAACAGGAATGAAGCCATCGCCAATGCCGAACGTGCTTTCAAATCAATTAAATTTCAAATGTCATGATCATAGATGCCAATGTACATATTTCTGCTCATGGAGGCTGGTTTCATACAGCACATGATGCATCACTAAGCCGTTTGCGTGAAAACGTGCGGGAAGCTAAAATTGATAAAGCCATAGTTGTGCCGCTTCCCGGAGTGATAGGCAATGATGAGCAGCGCTTGCTCATCGGGGAGGATGAAAAATTGTTTTCGGCGTGCACGTTTAATCCTGCGGATTATTCAACTCCGGATGAGGCAGCCGGTGCATTCATCAAAGAATTTTCAGACAGAAAAAAAACGTTTGTGAAATTCCACAATCGTTTCGGAAAATACCACCCGGAGGATCCTCGTTTCTTGTCTGTTTTACAGGCCAATGACAAAATGCAAGAGCCCATGGTAATTGGCATCTGTGGTTTGCTGCACGACAGAAATACGACAACATCGGTCAATACACCGCAGTATTTTTTCGACCTTGCAAAAGGAATTCACAATACTACATTGCTCATCATGCATGGTGGCGGTACGCAGATTTTGCAAATTGCTGAAATATGTCGCGACTTACACCATGTCTATTTCGATTTGTCGATGACTCTGTCAAAATACCGCAATACCAGTGTGAGTTCGGATATAAGCTGGCTTTGCCATCATTATGACCGGCGCATGATCTGGGCATCTGATTTTCCTGAGGTTTCAATTGCTCAGGCATTGCATGATTTTGACGAAACCGTTGGTGCAATTTCTTCCGATAAGAGAAATAACATTCTCGGTGATAACATTCGCAGACTATTAAATATCGATTAAGCGTAAACATAATGAAGCAGATATCCATAGTCATACCATGTTACAATGAAGCAGAAGGTTTGCCTGTGCTCGCAGATCGACTGGATAATCTGGTTCAGAGGTTAAGCAGCAAGGTGAATGTGGAAATCATCATTGTCGATGATCACTCAACAGATGGGTCAAACATCGTATTGCGCAGGTTGTGCGAGGACCGTCAGTATCTCAAATTTCTAAGACTTTCCCGGAACAGCGGTAGTCACGTTGCAATCATTGCTGGTATGCGCTACTGCAAAGGTGATGCAGCTGTTTTTCTTGCTGCTGACTTACAAGATCCACCTGAGTTGATAGAGGAAATGATCGACAAGTGGCAGTCAGGCTTCGATGTAGTTTGGGCGGTAAGAACGGAAAGGGAAGGAGTTTCAAAATCCAATCAGTTTTTTTCGAATACGTTTTACAGACTTCTCAATGCATTGTCGGATGTTCGTTTTCCGAAAAGGGGTGCTGACTATGCATTTCTGGATAGAAAGGTTGTGGATGGATTGGTTCAATCCGCCGGCAGCAAACCAAGTCTTGGCGCACTCATTTCCTGGCTTGGATTTATACAAACTGAAATTCCTTATGTCAAAGAGGCAAGAAAGTTTGGTAAATCAAAATGGACTCTTTCTAAAAAGCTCAACGCTTTCGCAGAGGCTTTTGTCGGGTTTTCATATTTACCGATGAGAATTATGTCACTCATCGGATTCATAGCTGCGTTTTGTGGATTTATTTACGCGCTCGTCGTGGTAATTTTTCGCTTTGTTGTTGGTGATCAGATAGAAGGCTGGGCATCGCTCATGGTAGTAATTCTCATCATTGGTGGTTTACAAATGATCATGCTGGGCGTTTTGGGTGAATATTTGTGGCGCAATCTTGAGGAGTCTCGTCGTAGACCATTATTTTTAATTGAAGATCAAAAAGGAATCGAACAGTGAGTTTTATACCGGTAGTTTTATACAGCGTACTATACGCAGCACTTAACGTCAGCGGAGCTGCACTCATCAAGTCTGAATTGAAAACAGCAACACTCGGTGGTGTCAAAGAATATGTTTCTTTCCTTTTCAGATTTAAGGTTCTAACGGGTTTCGCTGTTGTATTTATTTCTTCTCTGGTCCTCATCAAAGCACTGAGTATTGCCAAGATTTCACTTGTCAACCCTGTAGCCACGGGCGTGAATTTTATGTTCACTTTGGTGATGGGTTACTTCGTATTCAGCGAAAGAATTGGACTCTCTCATTATTTAGGTCTTGTATTGATTCTCGCCGGAATAGTGGTAATCAGTCTGGCAGAGCGCTCATAGCCGGCGACTGTTTTGATCCTTGTCAAATTACAGCCGTTTTTCCGTCCTGAATTATCGGCGTAATCCGCGAAATCTGCGTGCACCCCACACCCGATAAAACCACAAAACCAGCCGTAATGTGCCTGTCCTTCTGTATTTTACAATGGATGACTTCACCCCATCACACGGCGTTGAAGCATAAAAAATACCCGAAAAGCACTTAAATTCGCGCCGCCTTAATTGGGGCTTACAACCTTATGAAAGTATTCGTTACCGGAGGAGCCGGATTCATCGGTTCTCACCTTACTGAACGGCTGATTGCTGAAGGCCACACGGTGCACATTTTCGATAATTTGCACCGCAATGCCATCAAGTATTCCGATATCCTCACCCACCCGAATGTAACCTTCACACAGGGAGACATTCTCGATAAAGAAAGCCTCAAAAATGCCATGTCGGGCGCTGAGATGGTATTTCACATGGCCGCTATTGCCGGTGTGAGCAACTACTACAACTTTCCCGCAAAAACGCTGAAGGTAAATCTTATCGGAACATACAATGTGCTGGAGTGCATGACGGAACTCAATATCAAACGCATATTTGATATGAGCACCAGCGAAACATTTGGTACGGATGCAGTTGAGGTTGACGAAGAATCTTACCAAAGAATTGGACCGCCGCAAGACAAACGGTGGTGTTATGCCGGCAGCAAGATCGGAGGTGAACAACTCATCTTCCGGTACGCCGAAGAATACCGTTGGAGTGCAACAGTCATCAGACCCTTCAACGTTTATGGACCTCGCCAGATTGGCGAAGGCGCCATAGCCAATTTCTGCAAGAATATTCTCGAAAAAAATAACCTTCGAATCGAGGGCAGTGGCATGGCCATTCGCTCTTGGTGTTATATCACGGATTTTGTCGATGCGTTGATGGCGGTGTTCAACAAACCACACGACGGTCCTGAATGTTTCAATGTTGGTAATCCGTGGGCTGTTGCAACAACCGTAAGTCTTGGTGAAGAGGTTCTGCGCGCATCTGAAACGCTCGAAGGTATCAAGCCTGTTTCCCGCATCGACTTCGTGCCAATGGATTTCACAGAAATAAGAGTGCGCTATCCCAAGATCAATAAACTGCGCGATTGGTTTGGCTGGCAGCCTAAAGTCAACCTCGCGGAAGGTGTATACAATACTTTAAAGTGGTATAAAGAGAACTATGAAAAAAATTAGTGTAGTCGGTTTTGGCAAGATTGGTCAAGCAGTCGTAGCCAATATACTGAAGTATGATATTCAGGTTACTGCCGTGGATATCAATCCGGATCTCAAATCGATTTTCGAATCTGGAAAATACGAAACAAACGAACCCGGTTTGTCCGAGGTACTCGTGTCTTCCTTCAAGTCCGGGCAATTGCAGATCACAAGCGATTTTAGTGGTGTTCAGGGAAGTGATGCGGTCATCGTTGCTATTCCGCTGCTCGTAGATAAAAAGAAAAATATCCTCGACGAGCCTTTTCTTGATTGTTTCAAAAAGCTTGCTCCTCATTTCTCGAACAATGTTCTTATCGTTATTGAGACATCCATTCCTGTTGGATATGGAAGAAACACTGTCGTTCCTGCAATCGAATCTCAAGGTAAAAAACATGGAACAGATTTTCTGCTTGTCCATAGTCCTGAAAGAATCAAGAGCGGAACGATGCTTGAGCAATTGTTGCGCACACCGAAAGTAATTGGTGGCGTATCGCAAGAGGCAACTGATAAGGCTTACGAAATTTACCAGTGGTTCTTTGATAAAAGTCTCATCCATCTCGTAGGCAGCATTGAAGCGGCAGAGATGGTAAAACTCGCAGGTATGGCATACCGCGATGTCAATATTGCGTTGTCAAACCAGTTGGCGCAATTCGCCAATAAAATCAATGTCAATTTCGCCGACCTCATTCCACTTATCAATACCGATGGTGAAGCGCATCTGCTACAGCCCGGAATAGGGGTGGGCGGTCATTGCACTCCGGTGTATCCGTATTTTCTGATCAACAACTTCAAAAATGCCGGACTCGATTTTATACTTGCCTCCAGAAGCAGAGAAATCAATGATGAAATGGCAGCGCATGCAGTCGGACTTGTTGATGGTTATGTAAACAAAAAATCTGCGCTCGTTCTTGGTTTGAGCTTCCGTCCGAATATCAAAGAGGATACATTTAGTACTACATATCTTGTCAATGATGCTTTGAAATCAGGTGGATATGATGTTAAGGTTCACGATACAGAATTCAGCGAAGGTGAATTGACAAGGAAAGGTTTTCAGCCGGCAGGCGATATATACGAAACACAATGTGAAGCAGTATTTCTTGTTACCATGCACAAACAATATGCAACCATTGATTTTGGCAAACTAGCTAAAGCAGGCGTGAAAGTTGTCGTTGACGGGCGCAATCAGCTTGCCAAATCCAAAGTGGAAGCAGCAGGAATACGCTATATCGGCATAGGTCGCTCATAAAAATAATTTCCAATGATTCCAATTGCCAAACCATTTCTGACTGAGGATGACGCTCAGGCCGCATATGATACCATCATGTCGGGCTGGATCACACAAGGCCCGCGTGTGCAGGAATTCGAAGAAAAGTTTGCCGCATATACAGGCGCCAAGTATGCAGTTGCTCTCAGTAATTGTACTACAGGCTTACATCTTGCACTGATTGTGGCGGGTATTGAAAAAGATGATGAGGTGATTTGCCCAAGCATGAGCTACATCGCTACTGCAAACTGCATCATGTATGTTGGAGCAAAACCGGTGTTCGCTGAAGTCAATCCGGAAACATATAATCTGGATGCAGCTGATGTCGAAAAACGAATCACTCCAAAAACCAAAGCTGTACTGCTGGTGCATCAGATAGGAATGCCTGCCGACATTGATGCGTTCCGCGCTCTCTGTGATCGTCATGGCCTTCTGCTCATTGAAGACGCTGCATGCGCTGCCGGATGTTCCTACAAGGGAAAAAAAATCGGATCGCATTCTGATCTTGTCTGCTTCTCTTTTCATCCAAGGAAAGTCATCAGCACAGGTGATGGTGGTATGGTCACCACCAACAATGAGGCTTTTGCAAAACGCATGAAACAATTGCGTGCCCATGGAATGAGTGTGAGCGCAGGTGACAGACACGGAAGCAGCAAATTAATATTCGAAGACCATCTTGAAGTTGCTTACAATTATCGCATGACGGACATTCAGGCTGCGGTGGGCATTAAACAACTTGAAAAACTAGACTGGATCATTCAGGAAAGAAGAAAAATCGCTGACCAATACCTCAAAGCGTTTGCAGATATACCATTCATCCGTTTACCAAAAGAAGGTGATGGCATGTTTACCAACTGGCAGTCATTCAGTATTTACCTGAAACCTGAATCGCCTGTAAAGAGGAATGATCTTATGCAGGCTTTGCTGGATGCGGGTATTGCTTCCAGGCGTGGTGTCATGACTTCCCACCGCGAAACAGCATACAAGGATTATTGTGCCGGATTGTCCTTGCCTATTACCGAGGATGCCTGCGACAATAGCATTATTATTCCGCTTTATGTGCCTATGAAACAGGAGGAGGTAGACGAAGTAATCAACGGATTCAAAAGCTGTCTGGGATTTTAAGGACATTCGGATTGTAGTGTTCTTTTTATTTGTGCTGCAAATCTGTTTTCTTTCATGCCATGGCATAACCTGTCATGACTATTTCAGCATTCCCAACTACCTTTGACCAAATCAAATTGCGGCATGCAGATAATTCTATTTGAAGATAAAAAATGGTCAAACTTTCTGCCTCTCGTCTACACCCGACCTTTGGGTGATATGCGAATTGGTATTTTGAAAATTGCCGACAAATACGCTAGAATTTTTGGATGCGATGTAAGTCATGAAACGCGAGCTTCGCTGCGGTTTGTTTTCCCACCTTCGGAGAAAAAAGTCGTTCTGCATATCAATGCCAGGCTATTACCTGACACACAAGTAGTCAGGGCTATTCAAAATCTGTTACCGGGGCAGTCGCTTCAATGGAAAGATACGACACTTGCGACCAACGGACTCTCCTCCGGTGATCAGGTTATAACTTATGAAGGCGAGCCGCTACTCCTGGAACAGGTTACCGATTTATTTTCTCTGAATGGGAAAGCCCTGAATCTTGATTTTGAATTGTGTAGTAAGGATAAAAAAAGTGAGCCGCTTCATCCATCGAATGTCTTGATCGGTGACAGTGATAAACTTTTTATCGCTCCCGGAGCTAAGGTGTATGCTTCCTCTATCAATACAACAGAAGGTCCTGTTTACATTGATTCTGATGCTGAAGTCATGGAAGGATCTCATATCCGCGGGCCTTTTTATCTCGGAGAACATGCAACTTTGAAAATGGCATCCAAGATTTACGGACCCACGACCATCGGTCCACATTGCAAGGTTGGTGGTGAAGTTTCGAATTGTGTCATTTTTGGATACTCTAACAAGGCACATGACGGATTTATCGGCAATTCTGTGCTTGGTGAATGGTGCAACCTTGGCGCCGATACCAACACTTCAAACCTGAAGAATAACTATTCTGTGGTGCGGAGCTGGAATTATACTCACCAGCGTTACGAAGACACAGGTCTAACTTTCTGTGGATTGGTAATGGCCGATCACAGCAAATGTGGAATCAATACAATGTTCAATACAGGAACAGTCGTGGGTGTGAGCGCCAATATTTTCGGAGGAAGTTTTCCTCCCAAGCATATTCCTTCCTTTACATGGGGTGGAAGTGGTGGATTTGAAGAATACAGCCTGATTAAATCCCTTGAAACTGCCCGGAGGGTATTTGAAAGGAGGAATCTTGAACTGACATCGGAGATGGCGCAATTGCTGACAGAAATATTCAATCATACCGCACCCCATAGGAATAATGCGCCACAAAGTCAGGATTAAACCGGTGGCACGCGAATTGGCCTGAGGCGTCACAATTGTTTCCAGCCGGATGGCAAACGGAATTACTTAATTGAAGTAACATGAGCGAAAAGAACGAATACTATTTCAACGATCAGGAAGTTCCTGATCACGAATATATACCCCTCATATCAGCGGAAGATGAAGAGCAAATGGATAAAGTGCACACTCCGGAAGTGTTGCCTTTATTGCCATTGCGCAATACCGTTCTGTTTCCGGGAGTGGTGATTCCAATCACTGTGGGTCGTGATAAAAGCATCAAATTGGTGCAGGAAGCGAACAAAGGAAGCAAGATCATTGGTGTGGTATCGCAGGTGAATCCGGATACAGATGAACCATCATTCGAAGACCTGCACCGAATTGGGACCCAGGCTACCATCATGCGCATGTTGCGCATGCCCGATGGCAGCACGACAGTAATTCTTCAAGGCAAAAAACGTTTTGAAATCACAGGCCTGGTGGATACAGAGCCTTATTTTACTGCTCAGGTTATTGACTTTCCTTAAACGAACCGCAACGACTCCAGCAAGGAACAACAGGCATTGTTTGAATCGCTGAAAGAGGCGGCCCTGAAGATTATTTCTTTGACGCCTGATATACCGAATGAGGCGTCAGTAGCCGTAAAAAATATCAGCGGACTAAGTTTCCTAACCAACTTCATATCGTCGAATATGAAGGTGCCCTCAGCCGAAAAGCAGGCACTGCTCGAAGTAGCTGATCTGGAAGAACGCGCCAAAAGAGCTTTGGAAATGTTGAACAAAGAGCTGCAAATGCTCGAAATGAAGAATGAAATTCAGCGCAAAGTCCACACTGATATTTCCAAGCAGCAAAGGGAATATTTTCTGCATCAGCAGATGAAGCAGATTCAGGATGAACTTGGAGCCAATCCACTCAAGGAGGAAATTGAAGAAAAGAAAAAGCGCGCTGCTTCCAAGAATTGGCCGGAGCATGTGGCCAAAGCTTTTGTAAAAGAAATCGGAAAGCTGGAACGCATGAATCCGCAGGCAGGAGAATACAGTGTGCAGGCGAATTATGTGGATACCCTGCTTGACTTGCCTTGGCAAGATCACAGTGAAGATAACTTCGATCTGAAACACGCGAAAGAAGTGTTGGATCGTGATCACTTCGGACTTGAAAAAGTGAAAGAAAGAATCATCGAACACCTGGCAGTACTCAAGATCAAAGGCGACATGAAAGCGCCGATCATTTGCTTGTACGGCCCTCCCGGTGTAGGTAAAACTTCCATCGGTAAATCTCTGGCTGAAGCCTTGGGAAGAAAGTATGTTCGCATGGCGCTTGGTGGTTTGCATGATGAGGCCGAAATCAGGGGTCACCGCAAAACATATATCGGCGCTATGCCTGGAAGAATTCTTCAGTCGCTAAAAAAGGCCGGAACTTCCAATCCTCTTTTCGTGCTGGATGAAATCGATAAAGTCGGTCAGGGTGTTCACGGAGATCCTTCAAGCGCCTTGCTGGAGGTGCTCGATCCGGAACAAAATCATGCTTTCTACGACAACTATGTGGAGCTTGATTATGATTTGTCGAAAGTGATGTTCATTGCTACAAGCAATTCACTGGCCACAATTCAACCGGCTTTGCGCGACCGTCTTGAAATCATTGAGGTGACAGGCTACACAGTAGAGGAAAAACTCGAGATTGCAAAACGCCATCTGGTGCCTAAACAATTGCGTGAAAATGGAATCAAAGAATCACAGATCACTTTTAACGAAGCGGTAATCACCAAGTTGATTGAAGAATACACCAATGAAAGCGGTGTGCGCTCATTGGAAAAACGCATCGGTAAACTGGTGCGCAACAGAGCAAAACAAATCGCGCTCGAAGAAAAATTTCAGGTTGAAGTTTCTGCGGAGGAGGTATTGAAGGTACTTGGTCCTTCCTATGAAAAGGACAAATATGCCGACAACGATACAGCAGGCGTAGTAACCGGTTTGGCGTGGACTCCAACCGGAGGTGATATTCTTTTTATCGAAACTTCTCTTACCAAAGGAACAGGCAAGCTAACGCTTACAGGTAATCTCGGTGATGTCATGAAAGAAAGCGCTGTCATTGCACTTGAATATCTCAAGGCACATTCTGATATGCTCAGCATCGAACAGGAAATATTCGATAAATGGAATGTCCATATTCACGTGCCTCAAGGGGCTGTCCCCAAGGACGGTCCATCAGCAGGTATCACATTGCTGACTGCTTTGGCTTCTGCATTTACCCAGCGGAAGGTGAAAAAATATCTTGCCATGACTGGTGAAATTACGCTTCGCGGAAAAGTGCTTCCGGTTGGAGGAATCAAAGAGAAAATCCTCGCTGCCAAGCGCGCAGGTATCAAAGAAATCGTATTGAGTGAAAGAAACAGAAAAGACATCGAGGAGATCAACGAACGTTATCTCAAAGGTCTTAAGTTTCATTATGTCACCGAGATGTACGAAGTAGTGGAAAAGGCCTTGCTCAAAGAAAAAGTGTTGAATGCATTGCGCGTGGCTTAACTCCTTCAAAGGTTTTTTGTACGCTTGAATTCGAATAAGTGCGTTTTCAATACACGATTTGGTATGATATCAAGCGTGCTTTTGAACCCCCATGCA
>JBEIHH010000032.1:0-27301 GCA_040381475.1 Crocinitomicaceae bacterium
AAGCAGTAGCCTCAGATAACTGCGATACCAGTTTGACCATCACGCAGTCACCTGCTGCGGGTACAATCATCACCGCTGCTACCACAGTAACATTCACAGCAACGGATGATGCCGGCAACAGCGCAAGCTGCACCTTCCAGGTTATACCAAGTGACCAGCAGGTACCTACAATCAACTGTATAGATGATGTAGTAGTTGGTTTCGCTGATAACTGTTCATTGGTATTGCCCGATTATACATCAGGTATTAACGCTTCTGATAATTGTGATCTATCAGTAAGTATTACACAATCACCTGCGCCGGGTACTGTTATATTTGGTTCAACCACCATCACAATGACTGCAACAGATGATGCTGGTAATGATGCGACCTGCACATTCCAGTTGATTCCAATTGATCAGCAAGATCCTATGATCACCTGTTTGGATGATCAAGAGGTTCCTTTCGATGCTGCATGTTCATTTCAGTTGCCTGATTATACAACAAGTGCAGTGGCCACAGATAACTGTGATGTCAATTTGACCATCACACAATTACCTGCGCCGGGTACAGTTATTTTCGGGTCAACCACCATCGTCATGACTGCTATTGACGATGTCGGTAACGAAGCAAGTTGCTCGTTTCAGGTAATTCCTGTTGATCAGCAGCAACCTGTGATTGCTTGTATGGATGATCAGGAAATTGCTTTCAATGGTAGCTGTTCGGTTATACTACTTGACTATACCTCGAGCATTGTGGCCACGGATAACTGTGATGTTACTTTGACAATTGTTCAATCTCCGGCTCCGGGTACGGTAATTTTTGGACCAACGACGGTTGCAATTACCGCTACCGATGATGCGGATTTAAGTACAAGCTGTGCTTTTCAGGTTATTCCTGATGATCAGCAGCAACCTGTGATCTCTTGTATAGATGATCAGGAAATTGCATTTGATAATTCTTGCTCGCTGGAATTACCGGATTATACCTCAAGCATCCTGGCTTTGGACAACTGTGATGATGATTTGAGCATTACGCAATCGCCTGCGCCGGGTATTGTAATTTTTGGGTCGACTATTGTAACCATGACTGCAACTGATGATGCCGGCAACAGTGTAAGCTGCACATTCCAGATTATTCCAATTGATGAGCAGGATCCTGTGATAAATTGTTTGAATGATCAGAACATTGCCTTCAATGGAAACTGCTCGGTAGTGCTGCCTGATTACACCTCAATCATTCAGGCTACGGATAACTGTGATGGTAACTTAACAATTACACAATTACCGGCGCCAGGTACAGTCATTTTTGGTTCCACAGCAATTACAGTGACAGCAACCGATGATGCAAACAACAGTGTAAGCTGCACATTCCTGGTTATTCCGGGTGATCAGCTACCACCTGTAATCATTTGTATAGAAGATCAGGAGATTGCTTTCAACGGTAATTGTTTAGTTGAATTACCTGATTATACCTCGAGCGTTCTGGCCTTGGATAACTGCGATGACAATTTGACTATGACACAGTTGCCTGCACCTGGTACACCCATTTATGGTTCAACTACTATCACAATGACAGCCACAGATGATGCTGACAATAGCGCAAGCTGTGCATTCCAATTGATTGTAATTGATCAGCAGGCACCTGTTATCATCTGTCCTGATGACATGGAAATGGAGCTCACGGTGGGCTGTGAAATTAGTTTGCCGGATTTTTCCGGTCAAATAGAGGTGATTGAAAATTGTGGATACTCTATAGCTCAATTCCCGGATCCGGGAGCGTCATTGACGGTGGGAATTCATGAAGTGAGTTTTACAGTCATTGATGATTCCGGTCTGTCGGCGAGTTGTACGATGGAAATAATAGTAACAGATAACATTGCTCCGTATTTTGGAGAGGATATTGAACTAACATCATGTACCGGAAGTTTAAGTGTTGAAGTACCTCAACCGGTTGAGAATTGCAGTGCGGAAGTATTGCGAATAGACCAGAATGGGTATGAACTGACTGATGATTTTCCTATCGGGATTACTACGTTTGAGTTTATTGCCGTGGACGGCGCAAACAATGCGGACACTATCAATATCCATGTTATTGTTACTCCAATGCCTGAATTGACCTTATTGGCAGATACTGTTAGTGTTTGTAACAGTGAGTCAGTTCTTGATTTGAGTCAGTGGATTAATACCTCAAACGACTACTCGATTCTAGGACCTGCTATTGACGGAACCTTGGTCGATCTTTCGTTGATTGATCAGGGGGTCTCTCAATTTGAGATTGCAAGTACTCTCGGTCAATGCTACCTTGTTGAAACCATTTATGTTGAAGTTGTGGCGTCTTCAACCATACAGTTCCTTGGTGAAACTTCTGTTTGTACAGGAGAACAGGAGCTTGAAGTTCTTACACAATACACCGACATAGTTTGGACTTGCGATAACGTTGAATTGGATTGGGAAATGGGTGAATCTGCCGGACAGATAACTGTATACTTTGAAAATGCCGGTGTATACTCTTTCACGGTAGATGGAAGCACTGGCGGTAGTTGCTCTTCTTCTGAGAGATTTGATATAGTGGTATACAATCAGCCATTGTATGTGGATGCAGGACCGGATCAAACTTTATATCTTGTTGATCATACAACATTGAATGGATCTGGTGATAAAAACGGTTGGCTGATCTGGCATATTGATGATTCTTCGGTAACAATCGAAAATATTGAGTCTGGTGTTACGAATTCGAGTAATTTGAGTGTTGGGGTATATGATTTTGTGCTGGAATTGACCAATGGAGTTTGTCCTTCAAGGTATGATACTGTTGAGGTTGTGGTAAATGGGCTGTTAATACCAAATGGTTTTACGCCTAACGGAGATGGCGTCAATGACTTCTTCGTGGTTCAAGGTTTGGAGAATGTGCCGGATGTTACCCTCCGAGTGTTCAACAGATGGAGCCAGGAAGTCTATTTCAGCAACCGTTATTTGAATACCTGGAATGGGTTTTCAAAAAAGGATATCTTATTACCAAATGATACGTATTACTATGAAATGATAATTGGAGAAGAGATTTATCGCTCTTTCGTGATTCTCAAGAGATAAGAAAATGAAAAAATTACTTACTATAGTGCTTTCTATGAGTACTTTACTGGGTTTAACACAGTTTCAACCTCAGCTGACCCAGCACATGTACAATCCGATGCCCTTCAATCCTGCGGTTGTCGGATATCGCGAAGCAGTGAGTGGAACATTTTCGCATCGCCAGCTTTGGAGTTCCTTTAATGGAACACCTACTACGACTACACTTGGGATACATGCTCCATTTGCAAAGGATGCTTTGGGCGGGGGCTTATTGATTGAGCACGACAAATTAGGAATCAGCAGATCCACTGGATTATCAGGTCAAATTGCTTACCGGATGCGACTAGGAGCCGGCAAACTAAGTTTTGGATTGAAAGCAGGTATTGTTAACCGACTTGACATGTGGTCACAAATTGTGACTACTCAGGATGGTGATGATGTTTTTGCTACTGGAGATATGCAATCCTGGTTGCCTGATATGGGTGGGGGCGTGTATTACTACCAGAAGAAATTCTATGTCGGAGGCTCCGTTCCTTCGTTCTTTTCGAAGAAGTCCACTTCTGGGGGTGGTTACGGAATCAAATTCGATTTACGCGAATCAAATTTTATCATACACTCAGGGGCATTGATTGACCTGGGCGATAAACTATCCATTCAGCCAAGCGCTCTGATGAAATATCAGTCATCGACTGAAGTTCAAATAGATGCGGCGATGATGCTGAATTTTCAGGATCGTGTAGGTCTTGGCGGAGCATTTAGACCCGGTAATTCCTGGTCATTGATTCTCAGATTGTTTGCAACACGTCAGTTAGCCTTGGTATATGCATATGACAAGTTCTTTGCTACTGCCCGCAGTTTTGACAATGGAACCCACGAAATAACGATCAATTACGACCTCATTAGATACACCAATGCCCCTGATACACGGTTTTTTTAAAATGAGATGAGATTAAGTTTTATCTATATATTCTTAGGTATCGCTGTGAATAGTTTGTCACAGAAGTATGAGCTTATAAAGGCGGATTTTAACTCCCCTTATGATGATTTCTGTGCTTCTAAGAGCGAAGATGGAAGTGTGTTTTTCGTAACGAATAGAAAAATAGACAGACTTTCTGTGCACAAAGATTCGGAAGGTAATCCCCCTCAAAACATTTTTATTGCGAAATCGGATAATAGAAAAAATCCGATAAGCATTGGAGCCGGAATAACTACTTGGAACAATGAGGGCCCATTTTTCATCAATAATAAAGGTGATGTTATTTATTACACAGCAACCATTGATGGAAACTTAATTCGTCCTGATTATCTTGGTATTTTTCATTCACGCAGGGAGAACAATTCATGGACAGAACCGGAGCCCTTCCCGTTTAATTCGGTTGATGGTTCTTACAATGTTTTGCATCCTTCTTTATCCGTTGATGGCAAGCGGCTATTTTTTGTGTCTGATATGCCGGGTGGCTCCGGACAGGGGGATTTATATGTTAGTAATTGGGATGGAATGCGATGGACTTCACCGATCAATCTTGGGATGGTGATAAACAGCCCGGGAAACGAGGTGTTTCCATTTGTCCATCCTTCAGGTAAGCTGTTTTTCAGCTCTGATAAAGCAAATGATGGAAACAAACTTGATATTTATTCTATAGATGTTTCAAATGCCTCTGACACTTGCCTGAAACTACCTGAACCATTCAATTCCAAGGCAGATGATTTCGGTTATTGGTCAGAAGCAGCTGACGAAACAGGATTCATAAGTTCGAATAGGGATGGCGCACACAGCGAAATATTTGAGTTCAAATTTATTTATCCTGAATTTGTCGATTGCGTGCAAAGTGAACTCTTGGATCTTTGCTACAATATTTCGGAAGAAGAAATCGTGCCCGTTGATACACTGCCATTTAAATTCGAATGGGACTATGGCGATGGAACCAAAGGCGAAGGTTTGAGTAATCTTCACTGTTTTCCCGGAGAAGGGTCATATGATATCCATATGACTATTATCGACACCCTTACCAGCTCAGTTTTCGCTCGTGTGTCTGAATCTAATCTGATTATTGAAAAGCCATATGCTGTGTATATAGCTGTTGCGCAGAATGAATCTGATTCTTCTTTGATAACTCTCGAAGCAAGGACGGAGTATCTTGATGACTTCACCGTTGAAAAGATATACTGGAATTGGGACAATGATAAATACAGACAAGGCAGAATATTGGAAATTGAGGCGCTGGATGACACCATGGAGGTTTCAGTTCTTGTTACCGGCAAACTGTTAAATGGAGAGCAGTCAAAGTTTTGTGCTTTTGATTTTTTGTGGCCGGAATCTTTTCAACAAGTATCAGTATCCGAAAATGCTATCGCTGGGAATGCTGTGGTATTGGATTCCATGACGATGGCGATAGCTTCCGTTGATGCTCATGAACATCCTGAAAGGGAAGTGAGTAAAGAAGAGAAAACATATTTTGTGGAATTCCACACAAGTGACAAACCGATACCGGCTATGGACCAGTTGTTCAAAGATATTCATTATCCGATCACTGAAAGAATAGATGAAAATGAAAATTACCATTATAGCATAGGAGATACAGATAATCCCTACAAATTGTATCCCCTGACGAAGGAGCTTCGAAAGATAGGTTTTGAAAAATGTGTCGTTAAGGAAAGTATAAGAAAGACATTCGTAGCGGAGATTACCAACGGTTCTTTCATGGCTGAAAAGAGTGAATCCGAAATCAATCAACGGATTCAGAAGTTCTCCGACATTCATTTCGATTACAATCAGTGGACAATTCTACCCGAGTCATATGAGAATTTGGATTATATAGCGAGGGCCATGAAACTCCGTCCTGATTTCAGATTGCACATTACTGCGTATACAGATAATCTCGGTGATGAAGATTATAATCATTACTTATCGGTAAAAAGGGCTTCGAGTGTGATTGATTATCTCAAGAGCGAAGGTGTGGATCAATCACGCATGAGCTATGAAGGTAAAGGAGAAACGGATCCGATATCATCAAATGAGGATGAAGCCGGAAGACGAAAGAACAGAAGAGTGGAATTTGATATAATGCTCTTGCCACGATAGTTTAAAGTAACAAGAAATATTGTTGTATATGATACAGGGATTTAAAAAGTTGTTTTTGCTGTTGATGTTTTTGACCATCGATCATTTTATCGGAGGTTTGATGTCACAGGCGGTACCTAATCTGGATGAGAACATACCGTTTATTGTCACTTTTGGTAAAGATGCTGGAACGAAATGGGGTGATGACGACTATAGTCAGTCCTTTTTCTTTGTTGTGCCAGAATCATGCAATATGCCTTTTTATTTGCGGGTATTCGATCCTGATTGTGGAGGTCTAAACGACGAGCTAAACGGTACTTATAACACGATGACCAAGTTTTCGGTATATGCCGGAAAAGGAACTATCTCGAATGCCGATGCCCGGGGTATTGATCCCGTCGGGAATTATTTAAGTGGTAACTTGGTTGCCTCGAAGGTTTTTGGATCTGACGCAAAATATGATAACGTCTGGTATACTTTCGGTCCGTTCAATCCGACAGAAGGTGAGCTAATGCCGGAATATGGCGGAAATGTTTTTAAATTGGTCTGCAATGGAACAAAAGGTGACGACGGTAATCTTTACAGATATTTCATGAGCACTTCGGCGGACAAGAATATACCAATCGAGGGAGGTAATGCCTTTACTTTTGAATACTCATTTCGCCTTCACTCTGATCCCCGTCAGGTAAGCCATCTATATCCTTATATAGATGTGAGAACTACTGCGTTAGTTCAGAACAATTTTGACTGGGATAATGAAGGCTATATAAAGCTTGTTTCCGTTATCAATGTTGGTGAGTATTTGCTGACTTCAAAGGAAAATGAATGGGCCACAAGTGAATACAAAATTCGGGATAAGGAGAAGAATAAATCATTGGATATTCAGTTCAAAAAAGATGTGAATCGTGTTATAAATAATAACAATGTAGTGTTTTATGCTAGAAATCAGTACGGCGAATCAATGCCCTTCTACACAATTCCAATTGGTGGTATTCCAAGGCCTGCAGGAACTGTAAAAATCCAATCTGCTGCTAAAAAGAAGTGATTCAGTGATTGTTGGAACAGTATGTTTTACGGTGGAAGCGTTTATGCCACGACCCGCTTGCTCACGCTTCTATAAACAAAAGATTCTGAAATATGTCTTCGAATAAATCGGGCACATGAATCAGAATTTACCAGTTTGATATACATATTGCGAGGTACACCAAAATACTCATATACATTCCCGTCTGAGAATGTCACTTTGAGTACGGATTTTTCGTACGTGTAATCTAAAATACCTGCGGTCGTGAGAGTTGTCTGATACTCTCCCTGAGCCATGGTAATGGTTTCAGGCGCTATGCTCACCAAAAAATGATAAGCCTCAATGATTTCTCTGCTGCGTAATTCGGCTTGTTCCTTCAATTCAGCATTGTCGAAGAATTTATCGGGATGACAATCCTTCATCATGTTGCGGTAGATCGTTTTCAAATCCTTGAGCTCTGCATCTTTCGTCACGCCAAGCAATTTGCGGTAATCATTGATTTTTTTCATTTTTTTCTGTTTTTCGGCGCGCGAAGATAGTGGATCTTTCTGAAAATCAGTGATCCAATCGGCAATTATATGCGGTTCAGCAATACCGCAGACGCCACTGTAGTGCGAACCTTTCTATATTTGACCCAAACCATCATCATGATTCGTCTTCGATTGACTGTTCTTGGCTTTCTGCAATTTTTTGTTTGGGGCGCATGGCTGATTACCATAGGCACTTATTGCTTCAATGCAAAGGGTTGGACAGGAGCGCAGTTCGGCGCTATCTTCTCTACGCTGGCATTGTCTTCTTTATTCATGCCGGCTGTCACCGGAATCATCGCGGATAAATGGATGAATGCAGAAAGACTCTATGGTATACTGCATATTTTATATGGGATTGTCTTGTTCTTCGTGCCCATGGTGAATGATCCTGAAACACTTTACTATGTGATTTTCGCCGCCATGATCTTCTACATGCCTACCATTTCGTTGTCAAATTCTATTTCTTATACAATTTTGAAAGAGAATAAATATGATGTGGTGAAGGTATTTCCGCCCATCAGAGTCTGGGGAACCATAGGTTTTATTGTGGCCATGTGGATTACCAATCTTACCGGAAGTAAAGCAAACGCCAATCAGTTTCTCATCGCCGGAGTTGCGGCCATTGGTCTGGGTATTTATGCGTTCACATTGCCAAAGTGTCCGCCCAAAAAACGTATTGCCGAAAGTGCTTCTTTAGCCGATCAGCTTGGCCTTACGGCCTTTAAATTGCTCGCGAACTATCGCATGGCGTTGTTCTTTGTTTTCTCTATGTTCCTGGGTGCGGCTCTGCAACTCACCAATATGTACGGCGATTCTTTTCTCGATGACTTCAAAAAATTTCCTCAATATGCCGATTCGATTGTGGTGGAATACTCTACAATCATCATGTCGATCTCTCAGATTTCTGAAACCTTGTTCATACTGACTATCCCGTTCTTCTTGCGCCGGTTTGGCATCAAGCAGGTGATGTTATTCTCCATGATTGCTTGGGTACTGCGCTTTGGGCTGTTCGCATATGGTGATCCTGGTGATGGACTATGGATGATCATTCTGTCGTGCATTGTGTACGGGATGGCTTTCGATTTTTTCAATATTTCTGGCTCTCTGTTTGTCGAAACTACTGCCGATCCTGCTATCCGTTCAAGTGCGCAAGGTTTGTTTATGATGATGACCAATGGAGTGGGTGCCTTTCTTGGAAGTAAAGCAAGCGGATTCATCATCGACTCATATTTTACGATGGGCGACGGAGAAAAGGATTGGTCAGGTATCTGGAAAAGTTTTGCCTTGTATGCGCTGGTGGTTGCTGTGCTGTTTGCAATCATGTTCAGATCGCCCAACGATAAAGTGCAAAATTTCGCTCACTGATCACCGAGTTCTTCTTCTTCGAAGTCAGTGAAATCGAACCCTGTATAATCATCAAGTTCACGCCGTTCTTTTTTGGTTGGTCTTCCAAGTCCTCGTTGCCTTTCCATTTTAAACTGTAAACGGATTATCTCCATTTTGTGTTTTTCTTCTTCGCTTGTCACATCACGCGCGTATTCTGATACCAGTTTGGCTCCAAGACGTGCCTTGGGCATTGCAATAACCATGTAAGAAAAGTGAATAGGGCCTTTGCGCACTTTAACTATATCACCGGTTTTCAACTCTCTGCTGGCTTTGCAGTTGTCACCATTAACCCATACTTTTTCAAGTTTGCATTGTGATGCAGCAAGTGAGCGCGTCTTATAAACACGAATACACCAGAGGTATTTATCTACGCGCATGGGTCTAATTTATTGGCAAACAAAAATCACCAGAGGTTTCTACCAAACAAGATTTGCTCATTCAACTCTACGAAAAATGTCAAAAATCTATTTGAAGGTTGAATCGCTTCCTGAGATTTTCAAGCGAAGGATTTTTCTGCACCAACGCGTCAAATCTTTGCTTGGCAGTTTGATATGATGCTTTAATTTCTTCTGGACGTAAAATTTCCACCTGAAAGTCGATGCCCCGGATATCGAATCTTTCTTTCATGAATTCCGCAAGCTGCGACCTGTAATCGTTGAAGTACATCTCCTGTGTTACACTGGGAAATGCTACTCGCAATGTATTGCCCGGTTTAAGTTCAATCTCCGCTACGCGGAATGATCCCTGCACCTGCATGTTATGCCCCAGCTTTTCATCAGTGAATGCATTCCAGGCCTCACGAAGCTCCTGAGTTCTGTATTCTCTGCTAGGCTTCTCTGTGACAATGACTTCGTCTGCCACCGTCACGACATCCTTGCTACTGCTTTTATGCATCACATTTTTGATGCTCACCGATTCTTTAGACTGGAGGATGATGCTCTTCCTGCTCTGAGATGAAGAAGCGGATTTTACCTGCGCCGGCTGTGGCTGGACAGTTGCCCCGTCAGTTGATGGCAATTGAGGACTGATCGGGTTGATTTGTCTTTGACTGATGGCAGTTGGTTTCGGATTACTGCGGAATGGCTTCAGTCTGAACTTTTTTTTTTCGCCTTCTCTGTGGTTGAAGAGAATGCTCGCAATTTTCATAAGCGTCAATTCAACCAAAAGCCTTTGATGTTTGCTCCCACGGTATTGAGTATCGCACTCATTAACAAATTGAAGTGTTTGTATGAGCAGACGCAAATCGGCATTGGTAGCCTGCACTTTATACTTTTCGGCAATGCTTTCACTTACTTCGAGCAATGGAATTGTCTGGGCATCTTTGCAGACCAGCAGGTTTCTTACGTGTGTGCCAAGTCCCGAAATGAAATGATGCCCATCGAATCCTTTGTTGAGTACTTCATCGAATAACACGAGACATCCTGCAACATCTTCCTGAAGTATCAAATCGGTTAGCTTGAAGTAGTAGTCGTAGTCGAGTACGTTCAGGTTTTGAATGACGGCCTGATAAGTCAGGTTTCTGCCGCAAAACGCAACCACCTGATCAAAAATTGACAATGCATCGCGCATTGCCCCGTCCGCTTTCTGAGCTATCACATGCAGTGCTTCCGGTTCTGCGGCGATTCCTTCTTTGATGGCAATTTCGGCAAGATGCTCGGCAATATCACGAACCTTAATCCGGTTAAAGTCGAATATCTGACAACGGCTGAGAATTGTTGGAAGGATTTTATGTTTTTCTGTAGTGGCAAGTATGAAAATGGCGTGTGCCGGAGGCTCTTCCAGTGTTTTCAAGAATGCATTGAATGCGGCCTGAGACAGCATGTGCACCTCGTCGATGATATACACCTTGAATTTGCCAATCTGTGGCGGTATGCGAACGCTGTCTACGATGCTTCTGATGTCATCAACAGAGTTGTTCGAGGCCGCATCCAGTTCGAAAATGTTGAATTGAAGCTCATCCATGTCGTGACCAATGAGGCCATTTACCGCCTTGGAGAAAATACGTGCGCAAGTGGTTTTACCTACACCCCGCGGACCCGTAAATAAATAGGCCTGTGCGATCTGGTTTTGGGCTATGGCACTTTGGAGCGTAGTTGTGATATGCTTTTGGCCAACAACGCTTTCCCAGGTATCTGGTCTGTACTTTCTTGCTGAAACGATAAAATTCTCTGCCATATCCTGCAAAGAAAACCTTCAGATCGTCTGCGTTTTGCACAAAATGCTAACACCCTAAGACATTGTGCATTTCTATGAAAATGAGCTTATTCCTGAAGCTGAACCGCGTCGTAGATGACGTATTTGCTGTCGCCTCGCCACGGAAGGGTTCTTCTGTATTCCCTGTACTTCAACTCCATGCAGGCCTTTGGTTTGAGCTGCAAATCAAGGAGTTTTTGTTCTACGGTTTCGTCGGCAACTGAAAATGTGAAAACGGAAGAATTACCGATCAGATCGCGGCATCCCTCAGTGAGGTAACCCTCACATGTTTTGAAAATATTGCCTTTTGTGCTGATTTTTAAATCCCGGCCAACGCGGCTTCCTTCACTATAAGCATTGAAATACATCCAGTAGATATAGAATGCAAGAAACAGTACGATGACAGAACTTATTCTGAATATCCATTTTCTCACGGGACTCTTGGTTGAACTTGCTGCCGGGGCTTTGTTTTCCATAGGAATTGGTTTGCACAAAAATAGGGGAGCCTGTTAATTATGAGGAAGCTCTTGCAAATGATGAATCTCAGTTCATTCGGTTTACGTTTATTTGTATCATGAAGTCTTATTTCCTTACAAGTGTTTTCTCGCTATTCGTCATCGCTCTTGATGCTCAGCATGAAGTGCAACTGAACTTTGAAAATCCAACAGGTGAAATACGTGATGCATCGGCCACTGCTTTTGTGAGTGAAGGACAAGCTCCATATTCATATAAGTGGTCACAGAAGAGCATCCCACTAACAGATAGTATTTGCACAGGACTGGATGAAGGGATGTCAGCAACCGTTCTTATTGCGGATGCTACCGGAGCTGTCTGGACTCAAGAATTTGTAATACCAGCCAATTCCATCGAGGAGAAACTGAATTCCTTTTTTATTCCGGTTGTCAATGCATTTTCGAAAGTGCTGCTGTGGGATCCTTTTGCTGCGGTTGGCATTTACGATCCTGTGGTTTACATGGAGGATGGCAAACCTTTACTCCATCCCAACGGTGATCCGGTAACACAGGATTGCTGGTTGGTCGTTGTGCTCTTGATTTTTGCTGCCGTCTGGTTCACTATTTATTTTGGATTTATCAATGTTCGCGGTTTCAGGCATGCTGTTGCTGTTACTATGGGTAAATATGCGAAGCCTCAAGATAAAGGTGAGGTCTCACAATTTCAAGCGCTAACTGCAGCCTTGAGCGGAACACTTGGGTTGGGAAATATTTCTCTCGTGGCAGTGGCCATTGCGGTAGGTGGCGCCGGTGCGACATTTTGGATGATTGTGGCCGGGCTCATCGGCATGAGCAGCAAATTCGTTGAATGTACGCTCGGTGTCAAATACAGGGTCATTGATGCAAAAGGAGAGGTGAGTGGTGGCCCTATGTATTACTTGTCCGCAGGACTTGCAAAAAGGAATATGAAGGGACTTGGAAAAATATTGGCGGTAATGTTCGCGGTGATGTGTGTCGGTGGAACATTGGGAGGTGGTAATATGGTTCAGGCTAATCAGGCTTTTGCTCAGGTGTCTCAAACATTGGGCGCGGACAATGTATCATCGTTGTGGTTTGGATTGGGTATGGCTGTTCTTGTTGGACTTGTCATTGTTGGTGGTATTCGAAGCATTGCGCGCGTAACAGATAAAATTGTACCTCTCATGGTTGCGGTCTATTGCATTTTTGCTCTGATCATTATTGGTGCGAACATCCGCAATATTGATGATGCCTTTGCTCAAATCTGGAACGGTGCATTTCATCCGGATGCGATGAAAGGTGGCTTCATGGGTGTAATGCTTATGGGTTTTCGCAGAGCGAGTTTCAGCAATGAAGCAGGAATCGGTTCTGCAAGCATAGCACACAGCGCCAGCAAAACAGACCGACCTGTGAGCGAAGGTTTGGTGTCACTTCTTGAACCGTTTATCGATACGGTGATTGTATGCACCATGACTGCTTTGGTTCTGGTATTTACAGGTTATGCGGCAGATCCGCAGGGCATGACAGGATCTACATTGACCAACGCCGCATTTACCAAAATTTTCCCATGGTTCGATTGGGTGCTCATGGTGGCAATCATCATGTTCGCTTATGCTACCATGATCTCTTGGAGTTATTATGGTATGAAGTCATGGGCGTATCTTTTTGGTGAAAAGTGGTGGATCAAACAAAGCTTCAATTTGCTTTTCATGATTTGTACTGTAATAGGAACAGTTTCCGGATTAGGTGCAGTAATCGATTTTTCTGATATGATGATTTTGGGTATGGCGTTTCCGAACATCATCGGCTTATTCATCCTGAGTGGGGAAGTCAAAAAAGATCTCAAAGCATATATGCTTGATTTGAAATCTGGAGTGATCAAACGATATTCATAATTGCACCAAAGGGCAAGAACTTATTTTCTTTATATCAAGTCTATTCAATAATCAGGTTATTGGCAAATTATACTTATTTAATCCGGCAACTTGCCTCTGTTATTCTATTCAGATGCATTTATATAGGAATATAGAATAATCCATGGTTTTCTGGTCGTCAGTTCATTTGCTCTATGAATTTATTCGAGCCTGGAAAACACAGTTACAAAGAGTGGTTTGAATTCAGCAAAAAAGAGCAACGGGGCGTTATTGCTTTGCTGGTATGTATCGCAGTGTTGATCGTTTTCCGAGTGGTCTTGATTTTGCAACCCGCACATGAACCGGTTAACGGTTCTGAGTATTTTGAAGTAATTCAATGGGCAAATGCGGATAAACAAATTGAAATTGAATCAGAAAACAAGTCGGGAGCATCAAAATCAAGAAACTTTCCAGCTTGTTTTTCCTTTGATCCTAATAGCTGCGATATAAATACATGGCAAAAACTGGGCTTGACAGAGAAACAAGCTGCAGTTATTTTGAAATACGTTGAAAAGGGTGGTCAATTCCGATCTGCTGTGGATTTGGAAAAAATATACGCTATACCGGATGGTTTTGTTGAGCACGTTGCGGGCTGCGTCGATGTGCCTCAGAAGAATTATGTCTTTGATAATGGCTATGACAAAAAGGTTTCAATGTCGGTTTATCAAAAGGATAATGGCTCGAATTTGTTTATTCCTGTTTTGGTTGAAATAAACAGCGCTGATACGCTCGAATTGAGGCGCATTCCGGGTATTGGGCCATATTTTGCCAGAAAAATTTTCAATTTCAGGCAAAAGCTGGGAGGTTTCTATGACGTATCACAATTACTGGATGTTTACAGAATGACTGCATCAAAGCTTGATAGCATCAAGGATTATATCAGAATTGATACTGCTCTGGTTCGTAAATTGAATGTCAATGAGGTGGATTTAGCAACATTGTCTCTTCATCCGTATATCACGAAAAGGGAGGCGTCGGCCTTGATCTCTTACCGTGATAAGCACGGTGCGTTTGGTCACATCAATGATATTTTGCATTGTAAAGCCATTGATGAAAATTCTTTCCAAAAGTTGAGGAATTACCTTGAGGTTCCCTGACTTTTGTGCCATATGACATTGGAACAAAAAATCAACTCTGCGTTGATCGATGTGCACGATTTTCCGAAGCCTGGGATCGTATACAAGGATATTACCCCCATTTTTCAGGATCCTGTGCTTTCCAATCATATTTTGGATGAGCTTGTGGCAACTTATCAGTACGCGGGCATCGAGGCCATTGTAGGTCTTGAAAGCAGAGGCTTTTTATTCGCAATGCCGCTTTCACTTCGGCTTGGGGTTCCTTTCATTATGATCAGGAAGAAAGGAAAACTACCTCGCGAGTGCCACAAAATAAGTTATGACCTCGAGTACGGTCAGAGTAGCATTGAAATACACAAAGACGCTCTGAAACCGGGACAAAAGGTACTCATACATGATGATGTTTTGGCAACTGGTGGAACTGCCGCCGCCGCCGCTGAGTTGGTACTCTTGTCTGGCGCACAGATAGTTGGATTTTCCTTTTTGGTAGAATTGGCTTTTTTGAAAGGTGAAGGCAATCTGAACAAATATTCTGATAGGATTGTTACCTTCGCGCGGCTTTAAAGAAGTACCAAAATTTGTGTAAACGGCAATGATCCGCTTTACAGGTTATTAAACATATAGATAAACGTTGCAATGAACTTCGAAAGATCTGAAAATCAAAATATGATAGCGCAAATGGTGCGCGATTTTGCAGAAAAGGAAATTCGTCCACATGTGATGACTTGGGACGAAAGTCAGGAGTTTCCTCGCGAACTTTTTCGCAGAATGGGACAATTGGGGCTGATGGGAGTGCTGGTGCCGCAGGAGTATGGCGGCTCTGGTCTTGGTTATTTCGAATACATTTCTGTAATCGAAGAGGTAGCCAAAGTTTGCGGATCAATTGGCCTGTCAGTGGCTGCCCACAATTCGCTTTGCACAAATCATATTCTGGAATTCGGTAATGAAGATCAGAAGAAAAAATATTTGCCAAAGCTGGCTTCAGGAGAATGGATAGGTGCATGGGGACTTACCGAAGCCAATACAGGTAGCGATGCCATGCGCATGAAATGCACTGCTGTTCAGGATGGTGATCATTGGGTGATCAATGGTACCAAGAATTGGATAACGCATGGTATTTCGGGTGAGGTGGCAGTGGTATTGGTGAGAACAGGCGAACTGCTTGACTCAAACGGTATTTCTGCATTCATCATCGAGCGCGGAACTCCGGGTTTCTCAGGTGGTAAAAAGGAAAATAAATTGGGCATGCGTGCCTCTGAAACCGCAGAGTTGATTTTCGACAACTGCCGTGTGCATAAAAGTCAAATGTGCGGTGAGCTTGGAGCCGGATTTCGTCAGGCTATGAAAATCCTCGACGGTGGTCGTATTTCTATTGGCGCCCTCGCTCTGGGAATTGCCAAAGGTGCATTTGAGGCCTCGGTGAAATATGCCAAGGAACGCCAGCAATTCGGACAGCCTATTGCTAATTTTCAGGCTATCGGTTTCAAACTCGCCGATATGCAGACCGAGATTGAAGCTGCAGAAGCATTGTTGTATCAGGCAGCTTATCTCAAGAATCATAAAATGAAAATGACGAAGGAGTCAGCTATGGCCAAATACTATGCTTCTGAAGTTTCAGTTCGTTGCGCAACAGAAGCTGTTCAGATTTTTGGCGGTTACGGTTATACCAAAGATTTCCCTGTGGAGAAATTTTACCGCGATTCAAAACTTTGTACGATAGGAGAGGGTACCAGCGAAATACAGAAGTTGGTGATCTCGAGAGAAATACTCAAGTAGTTTACGGGCTTCGGTTGAAACGTAAATTCTGGATGCTGGTTCTTTCCAGACATTTTTTGTTCTTGAAAGTCTTTCGCACAAGCGATTTTAACTTTCCATTTATGTGTCTGTAAAACATCCTGATGGGTTGCCTTCCTTATTCATACTATATTGAATTAGGACAGTGTCTTTTTTACCGGGAGTATGTAGTCGATTTCGTCCATGAGATTCAAAACACCAAAGATGACGAGCGCTCCCCGAATATCTCGGTGCAGGCGCGAGTATTCTAAGGTGTTTTGGATCGGAATAGAAATTCGACAGTATAATACGGGTTTAATCGTCCAAACAAACATTCACGTGCACAAGTCAATAAATTTGATTGAAAATGATCTGAATTGCCGACCAATCTGTTTTCTTTGAACCATGCTTACAGAAATCATCGTACCGCTAGTTTCCCTGATTGTACTTGAAGTCATTCTGGGTATCGATAATATCATCTTCATTTCTATACTTTCGGATAAGCTTCCTGAGAGCCAAAGGAAAAAGCTGCGCTTATGGGGTATCGGTTTGGCCATGGTGATGAGGCTTGCATTGCTCGGACTTATAACATGGATTCTTAAACTTGACCAGACGTTGTTCACGCTGTTCGAAATCGTCTTCACCGGAAAGGGAATAATCCTCTTGCTCGGTGGACTGTTCCTGATTTATAAGAGCACCAAAGAAATTTATCATAAATCAGAACTGAAGAACGATCCGGATACTCCGAAACAAGGAAATCGCAGTTTCAGACAGTTGCTGATGGAAGTTATTCTGCTTGACCTCGTATTCTCAGTGGATTCTATCATTACTGCTGTTGGAATGGTCAGTGAACTTTGGATTATGTATGCTGCCGTGATTATTACCGTGTTGATCATGCTTGCAGCTTCCGGACCGATCAATGCCTTCATCAGCAAACATCCTTCATTCAAGATTCTTGCATTGTGTTTCCTCATGATGATTGGTGTTTCACTGTTAGCAGAAGGATTGAATTTTGCAATACCTAAAGGCTATATTTATTTCTCCATGGCGTTTGCTTTTATTGTAGATATCATTCAAATGAAAACCGTTAAAACGAAGTAAAAGTTTTTATGGGAATTTTAAGTAAGATTTTCAAGAGAAAGAGCAAGGGCATTGCTTCCGGTGTTACGTCCAAACGTGCTAAACAACTGGCCAAACTGAGCCCTGAAATTGCTCCGATGGCAGAAGCTAGATTCTGGAAAATTATCGCTTCGGTTAACGGAAAGAAAAGGAAGACGCACAAGGAATGGGAAGAAGCATTGGAGAAGAAACTCAGGAAAATGCGTCTCGATCAGATTCTGGCGTTTCAATTTCGTGTAGACGAACTCATGATGAGGAGCTACCATGAGGATTTACTTTGTGCATGTGCCATTTTAGAAGGAACCACGGATAAACTATCGTTCGAGGGTTTCCGTTGCTGGATTATCATGCACGGAAAGGATACCTTTCTCAGAGTTCTGAATGATGCGGATACGATTGTTGAAATCCTTGTTGATGGAGTTGAAGATCATTATTTCTCTGCACTGCAACATATCGCAATCGATATTTTCATTCTGCAATCCGGTAAAAAGCCTGAAGATGCTGTTGAATACAGAACAGCTCAATCTTATCCGGAACTATTTCTGAACTGGAAACTTCATGACCGCGAAAGTATGCGAGCTGTTTGTCCGCGTTTATTTGAGCACGCTCAATTCGTTTAACCGGGATTATGCAGTCGAACACGGTGTTATTTAATCCCGCCCATGCGGGAAGCAACCGAAACGAGCAAGCGCGAGTATTCGAAGGTGTTTTGGATCGGAATAGAAATTCGACTGCATAATCGGGGTTTAAGGTACTTTTGATGTATGCATGAAATGTTCGTCTCAAGATCAGGAGAAATTCTCAGTGTGAAAATGCTCCCGTTTCAAACTGCCAGTGAAGGTAGGATTTTCATTTTGTTTGTTCATGATACATTTTCAAGTTATATACTGAGCACTGCAGGTGTGAAAGAACTGGATGCCGCTGTGATCATGCGCAAGTTCTACGAACTCATGTCTGACGATGAGTTTGTAAGAATAGTGCAGCCACCTTTTACGCTTGTCATCGATTTTGCAGATGACTTACTGGAAGAGCTCAATTTGATTGTTGAACCATTTAATGGTCAGGTCGCCTACAATCCTGAATTTGTGGAAGAACACATGTTACCTGATCTGAGTAGTTTGCTGGAGATGATGGCCAGAGGTGGTGGCGACGATGGGCGTTGATTCCAATTTAATCTCGAAATTCCTTCATCTTATTGCCCACGAACTTTATTGATGGCTTCCGTTCGGGAAGTTACCTGAAGTTTCTGATAAATATTGCGGACATGTGTGCGAACAGTTTCTGCACTTATGTCCAATTTATCTGCTATCTCTTTGTATCTGAATCCATCTGAAAGCAATGTCAGCAGTGCGTTTTCACGTTCCGTCAGGAGCGGACTGTGCATGGTTTCCTTTATCCTGAATGTGTCAATCACTTTCCTTGCAATATGACCTGACATGGGTGAACCTCCTGCTATGACTTCGTCTATGGCGTCGAGCAATTTTGACGGACGCGAACCTTTGAGCAGATAACCCACCGCACCAGCTTTGAGGGCATTAAAAACGTTGTCATCGTCTTCAAAGACCGTCAGTACCATGCAATGTATCGTGCTGTTAAAGGCTTTGATTTTTTTGATCAATTCAATGCCGTTTATACCCGGCAGTTCAATGTCAGTGAGTAAAATCTGACATCCCGCGAATTGATTCTCTTCGATAGCTTCTTCTGCGCTGCCGTAACTACCTGCAATGTAAAATTCCGGTGTTGCTTTTAAAAAGGATGTTATTTGCTCCCGCAGCAAATTATCATCTTCAACAATAACCATTCTGATCGACATACCACAAATGTAGTAAACGTCTTTGATGGTCTGCAAATGTTGAATTGCCCGATAGGCGGGCTATTCGCATTCATATCCGGTATATATAATCGCGGTCCTACTACTATTTGCGTATTGAGCATTGACAGCGGACGCAATTCATTTGAATCACTAAAATCTCAATAAAATGAAAAAGTTTATTTCCCTTTTTACGGCCATCTTGTTGATTGGCTTCACAGCATTCTCTCAAAACGAGTTTAAGCAGTTGTATGAACTGAAATTTCCGGTTGAAGTGGAGCGCTGGGCCAGCGATGACGACAACACCTGGGTCGTAGCAGGTGACGATGGTGAGATATGTGGAGTTGACGCCGTAACCGGCAAAGTAGCGTGGACTCTCAATGTGAAAGAACGCTTTGGAGTGAAGCGCTGCGAACGTTGGAAGTACGATACCGATGAAGGTGTTGTTGAAGTTTATTGTAAAGGCGATAAGAAGGACGATGTGAAAACCTATCGTCTTGATCCTGTTACTGGTGCCGATCTGGGCAGCGCCTCCGGAAAAAAACCAGAGAAAGCGAAGACAAGCTACTGGTCGGCGTTCAAAAATAAAAACGAGGCTTCGTGGAGCAATGCCGGTGGCATCAGGCTGGAGGATCCAAAAGTTACTTTGTATTTGAGTTATGATCGCCCGGAAATGAATGCCTCTTTTGGTAGAGGAAAAAGGAGTGCTATCACGGTTAGATGTTCGGGAGAATATTCCTGGTCTGCAACGGTTCAGGGAAGCTTCGTGCGCGCGCTTTGCGACAATGTTGTAGGCTTTGGCGATAGTTTCGGGGGCGATTTTATCTCAGTGCAGGGCAATAAAGATGTTGTCTTCGTTCAGTATGAAGGTCTTTCTGTGCTGGATATGAAAACTGGTAAGTTGTTGTGGGAAACAACATTCGATTACAGCAGCTTCGACTTTGGTGCCATCAAATCAGAAATGATTATTGGAAGGGCTCCAATGCCTGTATGTGATGAAAGCGCGGCCTATATCGCCGACTTGTCGAAAGATGTAAGAGCAATTAGAAAATTTGATCTGAGAACCGGCAAAATTCTATGGGAGTCGGAGAAATTGCCTAAAGATGCGATCATCTCTGAGATACTTGTAGTCAATGGTACTCTTCTGGTGCGCAACGGTGGCAGGGTGTTGGTCCAAAAACTGGTGACCAATGCCAATACAGGCGGGCAGACATGCATTTCTGAAATGAAAGATGAAGGTGATTTCAGCCTTGACGCATACGACATTGCAACAGGAAAACCGCTATGGGTAGCCGAAGACCTCAAGTCGCTGGGTGACAAGTTCAAGAGTATCTCAAACATGTTGACAGATGGTCAAAGTGTTTTTGTGGCAAGCGATAGAAATCTGTTTGCGCTGGATCCTAAATCCGGTAGTTCAAAATGGAAGACTGATCTGTCGGCCATGAAAATTGGTAAGCCTACAAAACTTCATTTTATTGAAAGTGACATTCTCGTTGAGGGAGAGGAAGGATTGGCGCGGACCAAACAAACAGATGGTTCGAAGATATATGGTACCAACACGGATAAAAATCTGGGATGGTTTTTTGCAGATAAAGTTTTCTATATCTGGACTGGCAAAAAATCTGATGATATCAACCAGTTCATGCGATTCAATCTTCAGACAGGTGCTATTGAAGGCGTTCAGAAGGAAGATACCTACAATCCTTACTTCTCGCCGGACGGGAATGAATTTATAAGGAAAAGTGGAAACACCCTTTCCCGTTATCGCACAATCTGATAATCATGCAAAAGTTTCTGTTGTTGATACTGTCCATGCTTTTTAGCATGGACAGTATCGCTCAAAAAACAGGCTCGGTTTATTCACCCGGACCTTATGAAATTGTGGTCGATGCCAAATCACTAAGGGCTGAAGCAGGCTGGAGTGTTTTGAATATCACAGACGTTTCAGATACCATCAGTAGTAGAAGTGGCGCAGGTGTCCATCTCAAGAATGAGTTCAGGATTTTTTCTCATAAGGTAGACAAGTACAGTGAGTTTGTGGTTTGGGATGGTTTTTACTTCGGTATTCAAATCGGTAAGGTGAATTCAGAAACAATTGGGGAGGACTTGCCACGCGATGATATTAGCAGAGAAGGCAAATTCATGGGTGGCTTTCAATTTGGTTATGATTTCTTTTTAGGATACCGCAACAAGTATTGGGGCCTTCTTGCTGGTGTGCGACCTCAATGGCAATCTGCCACAGCTGGAGATTTTAGTATCTCGACCACCAAAGGAGGTTTCGATCTGTTGCGGTATTCTTCTCCTTTGGCCTTGCGGGCTGAATGGCGGCCTTTCGCCCACTTTGAATACAGGATAATAGCATCAGCTTGGAAGTCTTTTTTCGGCCCATCAGAGCAAAGCGGTGTAAGAATAGAACTCCCAACGCTGCCATCGCGACGCTATTGGCTTTTCGTGGAATACGCGCTGCAACAAACTTCCTGGGATTATCTGAGCACAGTTCAAGGACCTTATGGTGGTTTTCGCACATGGACCATTGGGTTGCGTGTCGGAAGTTTGATGTGATTGCCCTCAGGAGAATATTTCTTCTGCCAACAATTCGACACTGATTTTTGTGCCTTGTCCGGGCGAGCTGATGATGTTTGAATTGCCTTTCAAATTTCGGGCACGAACTTGAATATTCGTTAGCCCGTTCCCGGTATGAACAGCATTCACATCGAATCCAATTCCATTGTCCGATATTGCTATTGAAAAATGATTTTCTTGTTGGTTGAAATGTATGCCTATTGTTGTGGCTCCGGAATATTTCAGTGAATTGTGCACCGTTTCTTTTATAAGCAACATCAGATCACGTGCGGCATGTGGCTTTAAGGTTTTTCCTTTTGCTGACTCAATACCTGTAATATGAACGGCTATGTTTTTTTCTTCGGTTTGTTGTCCGGTTAGCTCACGGATCATAGCCACAAACTTTTCCCATTCTGTGGAGCCGGTATTCAGGAGCCAAATCAGTGAGCGCATTCCATGCGCCAATTGAACCGAAATTTGTTCAATACGATTGAATGAATCCATTGTGCCTTCATTCAAAACATGCTTTTGTGCCGCGGCTGTAATCCAGGTGATGCGCGATATTCCCGAGCCTAACTCATCGTGCATATCCTTGGCGATGCGCTCGCGCTCTTGTTTCTCAGTTTGTGCAATAATTTGCAATTCCTTCTTGTGTTGTTTTAGCTTGAGAATTTGTTGTCGAATAAATGCAACGACTACAATAAGAATCAGGATAATAACCAGTATCGAAGCATAAATGCCCATTCTTGTCTTCTCTTTTTCGATCAAAAGATTTTCAGCTTGTAATTTCGTAAGCCGGAGTTCTTTCTTTTCAACTTCATACTTTGTTTCCATTTCGCTGAGCGCAGAAATTCTTTCAGCATTGATGAGACTATCTTTAAGTGCGTTGAATTCCTGCTGATGCAGAAAGGCCATTTGATAATTTCCTCCGGCAGCATACTGATCTGCCAGACTCTCCAGACAATCCTGTACCAGATTCATTTGCCCCAGATTACGTGCAATGTCCAGTGCTTTTTTTGTTGTTTCTATGGCCTCGCCATTGCGCCCAAGTTTCGATAGAACGTTGCCGCGGTTATTCAGGATTACAGACTCGTAAAACGCATTCGGTATTTGACGGGCAAAGTACAAAGCACTGTCATAGGCCATCAGCGCCTCATCCAGTTTGTTGAGGTTTTTGGCAACTACACCGATGTTGACGTTCACCAGAGCCAACCTTTCTATGTCGTTCACCGAACGGTAATACTGACGTGCCTCTTCATATACCTTAAGCGCTTGCGGTATGCTGTCTGTTTGCTCATAAAGAATACCCTTGTTGTTGAGGCAGTCGGCAATGAGATCTGCACGATTGCATTGGCGCGCCAGTTCTTCGGCTTCTAAAAGATATTTAAATGAATTTGAAAAGTCTTTTAGATCGCTGTACGTAGCTGCAATATTTTTTCTAATAGCACTTTCCGAGGCTAATGGATCCTTGGCATACCGAACATTTTTCAGGGCATCCTGGTAATGAGCGATCGCTTCCTCTGGCTTGCCCTGATATCCTGCAATATTGCCGAGATTGTTGCTGATTTCGACCAGAAATTCGCTGTTTTCTTTGGCTTTTATTCTGGCTTTCTGAAACACCGCGCGGGAAGACTCAAAGTCGCCTTCTTCGAAAAGCTTGATGCCGCTTTCTACCCAATAGCTGATGGAGTCAGATTGAGCCTTGCAAACTGAATCGTTTAAATTCAAAATCAACCATAAAGAGCATAAAAATACCCGCATAGGAAGGATTGTTTTTGGGCTCTAAAGAAAGCCATATATTCTTTGTAATTGCTTTTTTTGCAATGTCTCCTTTTTCATGCCTGCAAAAGCTTGACATTTTATTCGAAGATCATGTTCTTCAGATCTCGGGGAAATAGGTAGTTTTTTTCGATTGTATCCATGTTACAGAAAAATTGACTTTCCCAATCTGATGATGGCACGTATTTTAGGAGACGCACAGGGATTGATCGCTTGAATGAACATTGCTGTCAGAATGTTCGGCAATATTTGCACCAACGAAAATTTTGACTACCTTTCGTTTACAATAACAAACGTTCTTTCAAGTTTTTTTAAATCCTCCGACCCCCGCGTTCTGCTGATAGCAGAACCTCCAGAGGCCGTACAGGAAACCATTTTATTAACCTTCAAAAAAAAATTACTCCAATGGTTACAGTACAACTCAAAATCGTAGAAGAGGGACTCAAGCACCCGTTGAATCAGTTGCGTTCATCGATTGCTGCCGCGCTGTTTGAAGACAATATCATCGTCAAGGATGACGCTGATCTCGAGTTAAAAATTAAGTTCACCCATGAAGATCATCAGGATCTCGTGTTGTTGCAACTCCGCGATTCAAATTCAAAACACAAAATCAACGAAAAGGTAATTCATTACATTGAAAATTCCTGGATAACTGACATCTCATCAGAGGCTCATGCACTGCTGGCTCCTGCGGCTGTGGCCCATTGATGCAAGGAAATAGGTATCTCTCAAAGATTTGTTATTGTTCGGTCGCTGCCGAATCTGGTAGTGCAAAATGAAAGAACAGAATACCCTCCGGAATGGAGGGTTTTCTTTTGAAACAATATTTCGTCGTGCTGCTAACGATGGCAAGAGTATCATTGCAGCATGTTCTATTTGATTTTATCCATCCTTGCCAGTGCAGCTATTTACATGCTATTCAAATGGTATGAAAAGCTGGGCGTTCGCATATTTCCGGCTATTGTTGTCAATTACCTTACAGCATTGACAGTAGGTCTGATTGTCGTGCCTGACCTGAAACTTGCATTCAACGGAGCTGCTCAACTTCCCGGCTGGACTGTCGGCGGCTTGTCTCTGGGTGTCATTTTTATCAGCATATTTTATCTGATGGCCATCACGGCTCAGAAGGTGGGTGTTGCTGTCACTACCATTTCATCGAAAATGTCGCTTGTATTGGCTGCAATACTCTTTGTGATGACAGATCCAGCAGAGCAGCTCAATGTCACAAAAGGCATTGCGATTGCATTGGGTGTAGGTGGTGTGATTTTTTCCGGAATGCGTGAGGATGGCACCAAACTTCACATTCGTGCTCTCATCTGGCCACTGCTGATTCTTGTGGGCAGCACCGTCATTGATTTTGGAATCGCATATTTTTCTTCCATGCCAAAGAATGAGAGTGAACTCAGTTTGTATTCGTGTTTGTCTTTTGGCATGGCGGCCTGTGTGGGCCTCGTTGTGCTAACTATTCAGTTTTTGCGCGGCACCGCAGCCATCGGTTTAAAAGACATACTCGCCGGGCTTTTGTTGGGCGGGGTGAATTACGGTTCCATATTTTTTCTGGTGATGAGTTACAATGCCGGCATCTTACCCAAGTCATCGTTGCTGCCGGTCAACAATTTGGGTGTGGTCATTCTTGGTGCGTTTGCGGCCATGGTTTTTTTCAGAGAAAAATTGAGCAAATACAATTGGCTGGGTTTGCTTTTCAGTATCGCAGCACTGATATTGCTTCTGATCTAAATCCCTTGTCCCTAGAGTGTTTTCGGGCTAAAAGAAAAATGGAGAATGAATGTTTTGACCGTTCATTCTCCATTTTTATGAAGTCGATGTGTTGTGGGCCTTTCTGAGCCTAACTATGGATTCACAGACAGTACCTCGTCGGCCAGTGTCTTGTTGTAGGTGTCTGCGGCGAGCCACAAGGCATCATTCTTTGGAGCTTCAAGCAAGTATGAACCACCACCGATCACAAAACCAAGCGCCATGAATGGAGTGAACTTGACAGGTGCACCGCTTTGTGAGATAACGCTTGCAGCAATTAGTCCTGATCCAATTCCAACCATACCCCACTGCAGAAGTCTGTAGTTCTTGTAGTTCTTAAGAAGTTTGACGCTCGAGGCATTGTCCGCGAGGTCAACATGAAGATTGCGGTAATTGGCTTCCAGCAATTTTCCATCACCTTTGGTATAATACTGATATTCTGCGCCGCTGGCCAACATTGGATCCTGCGCATTGCCGGGTGATTCGGTTTTGAGCTCTTCGCTACCATAAACATCAATCTCTATTTCCTCGAAGAGGTTGATACGGCCGGTTTTGATGCGCATGGCGTAACGTTCTTTTTCGAATCCATGCAAACGACCCAAATTGGCAAAGTAACCATGGTCATTTTGAAAGAACTCTACGTTCGATGATTCATAGGTTTCGTTGTCCACCGCAAATGTGGCTTCCTTTACCATTGTGGCGTTGTAAATCACATTGTCACCTGTAATGACATCACCGGAATAAAGTTGAAGTTTATTCACAGGTTTGGAGAATTGTGCCTGAACGAGAGAGGCGAACAGACAGGAAATACCTAAAATGAGGGTTTTCATATAGATGCAATTTGCTATTTCTACGGCAAAGCGTGGATTACGTTTCAATGAAGGGAATAATTTTTTCTTCAATGTATTGATTGGATGTTCTGACATATTCCGGGGCATTGAGGAATTTTTATGCCGTAGCCCTTCAAGTTCATGCAAAATGGGGCAGGAGAGCAGCCAAAAAATGCAGTGGGAGCTGAAATAATCATCATAAAAGTGTTCATTATGCCTTTTGTAATCAAGGCACTAGCAAAAAAATACAGGCTTTGATCACATTTTCTTTGTTAAAAGGGACAATGTGAAATTATTTTCGCCGCGGAGAGATGGCAGAGTGGTCGATTGCGGCAGTCTTGAAAACTGTTGAGGTGAAAGCCTCCGGGGGTTCGAATCCCTCTCTCTCCGCTTCGAGTGAATACTCAAATGCGCAAAGCCGTGAAAGTACTTGACTTTCGCGGCTTTTTTGTTATGGTCAATGTGACACAAAACGACAAAAAGCGCATAGTTTCTATCCAAAAGCGTGACCCCTTTTCAAAAAAGGTAAAAAGGGTAACGCGAAAGCGGATAAGTCGCACTAAGTCAATTTAATATGCTTTCGCAAGTCTAAACGGTCTAATACTTTTGTAACATCATTGGGGGGCGCACATAAACACATTGAATTATGTCGTCAAGAAATTCATTTAATCTGTTCTTCTACATCAACAGATCAAAACAAAAGAGAAATGGAGAGTGTCCTGTCATGCTCCGAATAACACTAAATGGTCGTTCGGTCGCTGTGAGTTTGAAGCGCAGCATTCCATCCGAAATATGGGAACCAACAGCAGGAATCGCGAAAGGGAAATCACCTGCAGCAATGAGCATGAACAAATACATTGATGCGGTGCGTGTTCGCGCATATGAAAAGCATAACGAACTCCTTACCTCTCGCGATGAGTTGAGTCCAGAATTACTGCGCGATGCCATACTCAACATCAACTCGGCAAAA
>JBEIHH010000033.1:0-27024 GCA_040381475.1 Crocinitomicaceae bacterium
AGCCTGGTGAATGGGATTCAGATATGATGTGTTACCCCTTTTCATTCGTCATGGATAATGAAATATATCTGCTCTACAATGGCAACGAATTTGGCAAGTCCGGATTTGGCATTGCCAAGCTTGAAGCGTAGTAACGCCACACTCCATTTTCATTGAATCCTTGTTTGTCCATCAATTTGCTGTGGTTTCCTATTTTTGCCTAAATTAGTTGCGCACGCTATGAACAATAGAAACTACAATCAGGAACTAAAGGACACTGCCGATCATCGTTATGGGTACAGTTTCGATTTCGATGTTATGCATCCATTCATGATACGAGCATTTAAACCATTTTTCCGTGAAGGTAACTTTCTGGAACTCGGATGCTATAAAGGAAATTTCACTGAACGATTTTTAGCGCACTTCGACAGCGTCACCGCAGTTGAGGCCTCAGATGAAGCGGCGGCTGAAACGGCTTCCAAATTCGGAAGTAAAGTAAAAATGTTCAACAGCACATTTGAAACCGTAACGCTTCCTGAAAAATACGACAACATTGTTCTCACCCACGTGCTTGAGCACATAGATGACCCTGTTGCCGTTCTTCGTCGTATCAATGACGAATGGCTTTCAGATACCGGCCGTTTCTTTTTGGTGTGTCCAAATGCAAATGCCCCCTCTCGACAGATTGCTGTGAAAATGGGATTGATCACACACAACAGCGCTGTTACACCGGCCGAAAAAGAACATGGACACAACATTACATACTCGCTCGACACACTTGAGCGTGATGCAAGAGCAGCGGGATTGAATGTAGTTTACCGCACAGGAATCTTCTTTAAAGCATTGGCCAATTTCCAATGGGACAGATTGTTGGGTACCGACATCATTTCAAAAGAATATCTCGAGGGATGTTATCAGCTCGGCCATCAATACCCGGATCTGTGTTCAAGCATCTTCCTCATGTGTGAAAAAGGCAAAAAACCCTGATGTCCTCTCCGCTTCTTTCGGTTTGTGT
This sequence comes from Crocinitomicaceae bacterium, assembly GCA_040381475.1. Classification (GTDB taxonomy): domain Bacteria; phylum Bacteroidota; class Bacteroidia; order Flavobacteriales_D; family Sanyastnellaceae; genus JAIBBG01. The sequence continues at coordinate 995 of JBEIHH010000033.1, forward strand.
AATCACTTATAATCATGGTGCTTTCATTCGAGAAGCAATCGAAAGCGTCTTGATGCAAAAAGTGAATTTCCCTATGGAAATTATTATTGCTGACGATTACTCAAAAGATAACACTCGCGCCATAGTAAAAGATTACGCCGACAAGAATCCCGGACTTTTCAAATTGGTTTTTCAGGAAAAAAATGTTGGGCCCGCTCGCAACTGGATGGACCTTCTCGCAGCCGCAACAGGCAAATACGTTGCCTACATGGAAGGCGACGATCGATGGAATGATGCGACCAAATTGCAAAAGCAAGTCGATTTTCTGGAACAAAATCCTGATTTTGTTATCTCCTGCCACGACGCTCAGGTTATTGATGAACACGGAGCAGTTCTGGAAGAATCAAAACTGCCGGAGGCAGAAAGAAGAGATTATTCCGCAGAAGATCTCAAACGTGGCGCTTACGTGCTATCCGTCTCGATGTGCTACCGAAATGTCATCACAAAATTTCCTGAGGTAGTTTGGAAAATGAAAAACGGCGACACACTGCTTACTGTTTTACTTGGCGAATACGGTGCATGCAAATTCCAGCATGAAATAAAACCCGCCAGCTACCGCAGACATTCCGGCGGTGTCTGGAGCATGAAAAGTGTCATCACGCAGTGGCGCACACAGGCAAACACCTACGAGCAATTCAGCATTCATTTCGAAAAAAACAGAGATAAAAAATTCAAGCTCTACTACCTCGATCTGTTTGTCAAAAAACAACTCGCCATTTATCGCTGGGAAAAAGAAAACGGAGAAACTGAAAATGCGGTTAAAACAAAAAAGGCAACACTTAAGGGTGTTCTTTTTTTGAAAGGCATTCGAAGTTATCTGTACGTTCGCAAGAGATTCAACGAAGTGGTTAAAGCCTAATACAGCATATGAGGCAGCAAGTTTCAGTCATCATACCAACTCACAACAGAGGCGACTTACTTCAGCGCGCCATTCGTTCTGTACTTGCGCAAACCCATCAGGACTTTGAAATACTAATCGCAGATGACGCTTCTGAAGAAAACATTGGCGCAATTATCCGGGAATTCGGAGACGAGCGTATTCTTCATCTTCGAAGCGAGCAAAAGTCTCACGCAGGCGGCGCACGAAACCGTGGCCTCGACAAAGCAGTTGGCGATTTTATTGCGTTTCTCGACAGCGACGACGAATGGCTTCCGGAGCACTTAGCCACCCGCATTGAGACGATCGTAAAAACGGGTTGCGACGGAGTCTTCGGAAGTGCATTCATAGATGATGGCTCAGAAAGAGCTTATGCAGGAAGTAAACCCATAGTTACAGGTCATCACCCGGCAGACTATATTCTGAACGGAGGCTCCATTCCTACACCCACATGGGTAATGAAAGCAGAAGCTGCCAAATCGCTGCGCTTCGACAATGACTTGATTATTCACGAAGACTACGACTATTTTGTGCGATTTGCCAGTAGATATAAATGGCAAGCCATGTGGCAGCCAACAACTATTATTCACTGGACAAAAGGGGTTCAGAGAAAGCGAAACCCGTATAGCGAAACTCTTTTCGTGCAGCGATACTATGAGCATATCAGTCAACGGGCTTACTTCATGTATCACCTGAGCAATCTCACTGATTACACACGACTGGGTGAAGGCCAAGACATTCTCGCGTATTACAGAACTGAAGCGCTGAGGTATATCAATGCTGTTTCATTCAACGACTTTTGCGCGTTGTTTCCCAAAAGAAAAGGAACCAGCGGATTTATTCGCAATCTCATCGGATTCAACGCACGCATTCTTTCTGGTAAGTTCAGAAACCGCCGCCCGCCACAACCCTTTAAATAAAAATCTCACCTCTGTCCGTCAGGAGCGGTGAATCAACGGTAATATGCTGTTACTTGGTAACAGATGGCCGGGGCGGATATAAATTTGCATCCAAATTTTGAGAGTATGAATCAGTATGATGTGGTTGTAGTCGGTTCCGGACCCGGGGGATATGTTTGCGCGATCCGCTGCGCCCAGCTTGGCATGAAAACAGCGCTGGTAGAACGATATTCAACTTTAGGAGGAACCTGTTTGAACGTTGGATGTATTCCAAGCAAAGCCCTGCTCGATTCTTCTGAACATTTTCACAATGCCACACACACCTTTAAAGAACATGGCATCGACCTCAAAAGCGAACCCAAGGTAAACCTTACCCAGATGATCAAACGCAAACAAGATGTGGTTGATCAGACAGTCGGAGGCATCAATTTTCTGATGAAAAAAAACAAGATTGATGTCTACCACGGTCATGGATCATTCGAAGATAAAAACATAGTTTCCGTCAAAAAAGACGACGGCAGCTCAGAAAAAATATCCGGCAAGAATGTGGTGATAGCAACAGGTTCGAAGCCTGCGTCGCTTCCATTCATCAAGATAGATAAAAAGAGAATTATTACTAGCACCGAAGCATTGAAACTGGAAGAAATTCCAAAACACATGATCATCATCGGTGGTGGTGTGATAGGTCTTGAGCTGGGCAGTGTATATGGGAGACTTGGTTCAAAGATCAGTGTGGTGGAGTTCATGGACAGTATCATACCCACCATGGATCGCACCTTGGGCAAGGAGTTACAGAAATCACTGAAGAAAAACAACTTCGAATTCTACCTCTCACACAAAGTGAAAGAGGTAACGGCCAAAGGCAAAACAGTTACAGTCAAAGCCGACAATGCCAAGGGCGAAGAATTGGTGCTGGAAGGAGACTATGTGTTGGTTGCTGTTGGCCGTAAGCCATATACAGAAAATCTTGGTCTCGATAAAGCCGGTGTAAAAACAGATGATCGCGGACGAATAGAAGTAGATGCACACCTGCAAACCGGAGTTGCCGGCATTTATGCGATTGGCGATGTAATTAAAGGAGCTATGCTCGCGCACAAGGCAGAAGAAGAAGGCGTGCTGGTTGCAGAAATCATTGCCGGTCAAAAGCCGCACATAGACTATAATTTGATTCCGGGCGTGGTTTACACATGGCCGGAAGTAGCATCGGTTGGCCGTACTGAAGAGCAAATCAAAGAAGCCGGAACTCCTTACAAGATCGGTTCATTCCCATTCAAAGCCAGCGGCAGAGCACGCGCCAGCATGGACCTCGACGGACTCATCAAAGTAATTGCACACAAGGATACTGATGAGATACTTGGCGTTCATATGATTGGTCCGCGTGTGGCTGATATTATCGCAGAAGCTGTTGTCGCGATGGAATTTCGCGCAAGCGCTGAAGACATTGCGAGAATCAGTCATGCACATCCGACATTTACTGAGACTTTCAAAGAAGCAGCTTTGGATGCCACAGCAAAACGCGCACTTCATATCTGACAATGAACAAACCTCTGAAATTTCTGTTACCTTAGAAAAAAAAACCCGGTTGGTGATGATGCGTCAGTTCCGGACAAAAAAGCGAAATAAACAAACCACATAAACTCAAGAAAAATGTCAGTATTAGTAGGTAAAAAAGCCCCCTCATTCAAAGCAAAAGCCGTAATCAACGGAGGCACTGTTGTGAATGATTATTCACTTGATCAATTCGTCGGAAAGAAACACGTTCTGTTTTTCTTTTATCCAAAGGATTTCACATTTGTTTGTCCGACCGAGCTTCATGCGTTTCAAGATCGACTGAAAGAATTTGAGGAGCGTGGTGTGGCAGTAGTAACATGTTCAACTGATACCGAGGAGTCACACTGGGGCTGGCTGCAGATGAGCAAGGAAACCGGTGGTATCAAAGGCATTACCTACCCAATTGTTGCAGACACATCCAAGACTATTTCCGATGCATTCGGCGTGCTGAGCGGCGAATACACTTATGACGAAGAAGGCAAACTCACCGCGACAGGTGCTATGATTGCGTACCGCGGACTTTTCCTGATCGATAAAAACGGTGTTGTTCAGCATCAGATAGTAAATAACTTCCCTCTCGGTCGCAGTGTAGACGAGGCAATTCGTATGGTGGACGCGCTTCAGTATTTCGAAGAAAACGGCGAAGTATGTCCTGCTAACTGGACAAAAGGCAGCAAAGGCATGAAAGAATCACACGAGGGTGTGGCCACTTACATGGGCAAATCATAAATTCATAGCTTCAGAACAATAAAAAGTGTCCGCCTTGTCGGGCACTTTTCTTTTGATAATCAAACTACTAACCTGGTAAAATTCTTTTAGAACCGTAACAATTAGACACAATTAGAACTCAATTATGGCCTTGTCATCCATAATTTTCCCACCCGAAATCGTTCTAACTTCCAGTGAGACGGATATTTCCCAAATGAAAATCTTGTGTTGACATGAAGTGACTGAACTTTTACTATGTTTGCCGCCTCCGAAAAGGGTTATTAACAATCCTGATCGGTAGTGCACACCGCTAGGACAAGTTCCGAATGTTGAAATGTAATTTTTTTGAATCTAAATAATCAAGTAACAACCTATTAAAACAAAAAACGCTATGAGCAGTCAGAAATCAGGTAGCAGTTTTAGCTCAATTTTCCCTTACATCGCCGTTCCTGTGGCATTGTTGGTGGGTGTATTGATATTCATGTTCGTACTGGGAAATCCTGCGAACTTTGAAGGCGGAGATCCACACCTGGGTCACCCGATCGACGGGAATATTTTCGGAACCATTTACAAAGGTGGATTCATTGTTCCATTCCTTATTGCTACCAACATCATTGTAATTACTTTCTTCGTTGAGCGTTTCATCAGCCTGCGTCAGGCCCGTGGTAAGGGCAGCATCGAAGGTTTCGTGCGTAAAGTGCGTGCTTTGCTCGCTAACAATCAGATCGATCAGGCAATCGCTGAGTGTGATCGTCAGAAAGGATCGGTTGGAGCTGTAATGCGCGCAGGCCTTGACAAGTACAAGGCTCTAAGCACAGATACAACATTGGATAAAGACGCCAAAGTAACGGCCTTGAAACAGGAAATAGATGAAGCAACTTCACTTGAGCTTCCAATGCTTTCCAAGAATCTTGTAATTCTTTCTACCTCTGCATCACTAGGGGTGTTGATCGGTCTTCTCGGTACTGTATCAGGTATGATCAAGTCGTTCTCGGCCATGGCAGCCGGTGTCCCTGATCCTGCACAGCTCTCTGTGGGTATCTCTGAAGCACTTGTAAACACATTCCTAGGAATTCTTGCGTCAGCACTTGCGATCCTACTCTATAGCTTCTTCAGCAACAAGATTGACCAGCTGACATACGGAATTGACGAAGCAGGATTCTCTATTGCCCAGACATTCGCCGCCAGGCACTGATCGCTGCATTTTTAATTAGTTCGTTAATTTAAAAAAGCAGAACGATGTCAAAATTCAAGATAGCAAAATCCCATAGCAACAGGTCCGGTACAAGAACCTCCTCGGTGGCTCCCTCACTGGACATGACACCCATGGTTGACCTTGCATTCCTGCTGGTAACGTTCTTCATGCTTACAGCCAAGTTCCGCAACATGGAACCAATCGACGCAGATCCTCCGGCATCGACGTCGTTGACCCAATTGCCGGAAAAAGTGATGCTGATCACCATCGATACTGCAGGAAGGGCATATTACGATATCTCCGGTCGTGGGGTCCGCGAAAAGCTCATCAACAGAATGATGGTACGCTATCCCGGACTGAAGATGACCCAGGATCAGATTGATAACTTTTCCAAAATGGGCACTTTCGGCCAACCGATAGAGCTGTTGCCACAATACATCTCCGGCGATGACGATCTGAAAGCAGCATTGGACAAAGTAGGCAAGGGAATTCCTCTGGATTCAACCAACAATCAACTGGGCGACTGGATTCAGGAGGGTTATTACGCCTTCATGGATGACGCAACAGAGCAAGGATTGACAAAGGAACAACTAAAGCAGGAAGGTCTCAGATATGCCATTAAAGCAGATGCAAACACAGACTATTCCAAGGTTGAAAAGGTGATTGATGTTTTTCGGGACAAGCAAATTTTCCAGTTCAACATGGTGACCAACCTTGAAGGTTCGGATTCCAATGCGGATGCAAGCCTCACAGCCCAATAATTAATTTACCATTCAAAGACCAATCAAAACATGGCAGAAATAGTTCAAGGCGGTGGTGGTGGTGGTAAGCACAAAGCGAAAAAAGGTTCGGCCAGGATCGATATGACCCCCATGGTCGATCTTGCATTCCTTCTTCTTACCTTCTTCGTGCTTGCTGCAACGCTCGCCAAACCAAAAGCAATGGAGATCATCTATCCTAAAGAAGTAGATGAGCAGGATGATAAAACGAAACTCGACGATGCGTTGGCTACCACATTGCTTCTCGGGGAAGATGAAAAGGAAATATTTTACTATTTCGGAGCATTCAAACCCGATACTACACAGCTTATGCTCACAGATTTTTCCAAGGATGGATTCAGAAAAATCATGTTGGACAAGAATGCGGCAGTCAATGATCAGGTGACTCAACTGAAGGCCAAACTTGAAAACAAGGAAATTGAAGAAGGCGTATATGAAGAAGCATATAAGCAGGTTGTAGGAGCCAAGGATGCCCCTTTCGTTGTGATTAAAACCATTGACAAAACCAAATTCAAAAATGTAATCAGCGCGATGGACGAACTGAACATTTGCAATGTGCGCAAACGCGCCATTCAGGATATGGCAGAGTCAGAGGCTATTTCCGTAAGGCAGAAATCGTCTGAACTTGATTTGAAAAATAAGTAACCTGACATTGAACGCTTCTATACATGGTTTGTACGGAAGTCGAATTCAAGTCTAATTAAAAAATTATAAACCCATGACAGCATTATTTATCGTACTGGGGATTGCGGTGGTTATAGCACTGTTGAGTCTTGATCTGGGTTGGAACAATATGATCGGTTCCGAGAGGAACGACATTGTGTTTCAGGACAGATTCAAGCAGTATGGTGCATACCAAATACGCAAAGGCCATGGTGTGACTCTCGGAATCGCACTTGGTGCAACAGTTCTCGCGGCAGGAGCTGGGTTCGGAGGCCCTATGATCTTCGGAGGAAAACACGAAGAGAAGGTGGATATACCGGCAGAGAAAATTGTGGAAATGCTTGCTCCGCCGCCGACAAATCCCGAGGAGCCGCCACCACCACCACCACCACCACCACCGCCGCCGCCGCCACCAACTGTGGAGCAGATTAAATTCACTGAAATCGAAGTGACGGAAGAAGAGGTGAAAGATCCACCTCCGGCAGTAGAGGAGCTTGTAGACCAGAATATCTCAACTGTGACACAGGAAGGTGAGGATGGTCCGATTGGTCCGGTTGAAGAAGTGGTAACGGTCATTGAAGAAGAAAAGCCTGAAGAACCGGTTTCTTTCGCATCGGAGATGCCCGTTTATCCGGGTGGTGAAGCGGCGATGCAAAAAGATATTGCAGAAAACGCTCCATATCCCGAAATGGAAAAAGAGAACAATATTCAGGGACGAGTTTACGTGCAGTTTATCGTGGAAAAAGACGGTAATATCAGCAACGTGAAAGTAACACGTGGGGTTCCGGGTGGTCCCGGCCTCAGCAGAGTTGCGGAAAATGCGGTGAAGAAACTGAAGAAGTTTACACCTGCCAAACAAAACGGACGGGCAGTTCGTCTTACAATGACAGTTCCTGTGAATTTCACTTTGAAATAGAAATTCAAAATTGCATATCAAAACGGCTGCTTCAACTTGAAGCAGCCGTTTTTTATTTTGTCCTGATTCATTGATAAATCAAAAAATATTTCTTGCTATTATTAATCTAATACTGATTACAATTTTGATATTGTTCCAAGTCCAAGCATGAAGTACAGAAAAAGATTCAATGACAAAGTCTCCTTCTTCATGCCATTCAGTTTACCGAGATCTTTGGTAAAGGATATGGCAATGAGCGCCGCAATTAAAAAACACATAGCACCGACTTTCGCCACATCTCTTCCGGGATAATCATGAACAATAAAAAACACTCCCGTATTGACTGACCAAATACTGAGATAGATCGGAATGAGCAGATAACCAGAAACATTGAATACTTCCAATTTTTGCCTCTTCCAGATATACACCAACGGAATAAGTAGCATAACCAAATCAGCGATGACTCTTGTAATTCCCGATGTTTTCATCAGAAACGAAAAAACTAACAGCAAGAGATAAGGGATAAATCGGATCATAAAAAAATGTGTATTAGTTCAAAAAAATTAGCAAGCCCAGGCGGCATCCCATGCACACGCCACTACGTCTTGTGCAACATTTACGGGTAATCCACCGCAGTAAAATACAGTGTCTACAAGATTGAAGTCGACATTCTGCGTATTGAACAAAGCATCCATGCGATCATGCATACAGCTGTCGAATTCATTGTCAAAACAAGTAGTAAATGCCGATGGACCCACCGGATCAGTCAGCCCTATAGAGCTCAAATGTTTGCTGATGCTTAAAGAAATGAGAACAATTTCTTTTGACGCTTCAGAAAATAAAGATGTTTCCGCAATCATATCTTCCATTAACTTGAGCTGTGCAATTTTTTCTTCTACGCTCAAATCCTGATTGCCAACAATTTGCCTGCTTATTTTCACCAGTTCCAAATCAGTCTCTGATAGGGCATAGTTCCAGTCGAAGGTTGGCAGCGGATGCTCCTGCATATAGTCATTCACTATGCCAATGTAATCATCGTAATTCAAACTCTGCAAATCAAAATTGTCAAGTAGCCAATTGATCATCGTTGAAAAATATTGGCCATAAAAATCATACATATTGTATGCATTCACTGGGTCAATATCTCTAACGGTTGTTTCGCTAACAGCCCTTCGTAACGATGCAAGAAATTCGCGCTGGGCTTCCGTGTCTGGAGCGTACCCATTCGCAATTGCGATTTCACTGTTATTTGTAGTTCCCGGTTCCATTTGCTCTTTGTTACAAGAAGCGATTGTGAGCAGAATTCCCAATCCTGCAATCACAAAAATTGTGTTGTTTTTTTTCATTTGATTAAAAGATTTAGTGAGGCAACATTACGGAGGTGCCACAAGGAAAATCAAGAAAAATAATATTCCGTTTATACGCATAACCTCGTATAAACGCTCATTTTCAAATGGTTGAAGCACTTTTGAACAGCATTTACCCTTCTTATCTTCGCCAGTCACAATAAACTATATGCACAGAACACACACGTGCGGGGAACTCCGCATTTCAGATAAAGAAAAAACCGTGACACTCAGTGGCTGGGTTCAGCGTACCCGTGACAAAGGCGGTATGCTTTGGATCGACCTGCGTGACAGATACGGAATTACACAGTTGTTTTTCGAAGAAGGAAAATCAGATGCAGCGCAATTGGCTTCTGCCCGACAGTTAGGTCGTGAATTTGTGATCAAGGCCACCGGTATTGTGTTAGAGCGATTTGCTAAAAACGACAACCTGCCGACAGGTGATATCGAAATCTTCGTTCAAAACATTGAAATACTCAACGCCTCAAAAACCCCTCCTTTCACCATTGAGGACGTGAGCGACGGTGGTGACGACCTACGCATGCAATGGCGTTACCTCGATCTGAGACGCAATCCTCTTCGCAACAACCTCATGCTGCGCCATCGCATTGGAATAGAAACACGCAAATACCTCGACTCATTGGCATTCATGGAGGTGGAAACACCTTATCTCATCAAAAGCACCCCCGAAGGAGCACGCGATTTCGTAGTGCCATCACGCATGAATGCCGGGCAGTTCTATGCGCTGCCACAGTCACCGCAAACCTTCAAACAAATTCTGATGGTAGCTGGTTACGATCGTTATTACCAGATTGTCCGCTGCTTCCGCGATGAAGACCTGCGTGCCGATCGCCAGCCTGAATTTACCCAGATCGACTGCGAAATGGCCTTTGTAGAACAGGAAGATATACTCAACACCTTTGAAGGGCTCGTAAAGCACCTATTCAAGACCGTAAAAGGAATTGACATCCCTTCAGTCCCGCGCATGACATACGACGAAGCGATGGAGCGCTATGGAAGCGACAAGCCTGATATTCGGTTCGGGATGGAGTTCAAGGATCTGTCAGTGAGCATGAAGGGCAAGGGATTCCCCATTTTCGACAATGCAGAAGCTGTCCTTGGTATTGTCGCTGCAGGTTGTGCTAATTATACCCGTAAGCAAGTTGACGAGCTTACCGAATGGGTAAAACGTCCACAGATTGGCGCCAAAGGAATGGTGTACTGCATGTGCAATGAAGACGGCACATTCAAATCGTCCGCAGACAAGTTCTATAGCCCTGAAGATTGGAAAAACATAGCCCTGACCTGCGGCGCAAAAGCAGGTGATCTCATCCTGGTATTGTCCGGTGAATTGCATACCACACGCAAACAACTTAGCGAACTGCGTCTGCTCATGGGTGCAAGGCTCGGGCTGCGCAATCCTGAAATATTCAAACCACTTTGGGTCGTTGATTTTCCGCTTGTAGAGTGGAATGAAGATGAGAACCGCTGGTTTGCAATGCACCATCCATTCACCGCTCCGAAACCCGAACACTTTGGTTTGCTTGAAACATCACCAGGAGATGCGCGCGCCAACGCATATGACTTTGTATTAAATGGCGTGGAAATTGGAGGGGGATCTATCAGAATTCATGATCGCCAGATTCAGTCACGCATGTTCAATCTACTCGGATTCACTCCTGACGAAGCCCAAAAGCAGTTTGGCTTTTTGCTGAACGCCTTTGAATACGGTGCTCCGCCGCATGGTGGAATCGCATTCGGATTCGACAGGCTTTGCGCCCTTTTCGGCGGAGCCGACAACATCAGAGACTTCATCGCTTTCCCTAAAAACAACAGTGGCCGCGATGTCATGATAGATGCACCGGGCTCCATAGATCAAAAGCAACTTGACGAGTTAAGCATCGCCCTTAATATGAAAGCATGATAAGCACACTAAAAAATCTATCGGTTGTTCTATTGCTTGTAGCAACTACATCAGCATGTTTTTCGCAGCAAAAGCAAAAAACCACACTGAGAGGTCAGGTTCTGAACTCCAAACAAAGTTTCTTCATGCTTCGCAATCAGGGACGCGCTGATACTATAAAACTTGGAGCTGATGGCCGCTTCGAAATATTCATCGAGCAAACAGGCGCTAATTTCTTTTCGATTGAGCAGGGCAAGCAAAGCCTTCAGATTTACGCATTATCTGATGACGAGATAAGTGTAGTTACAAGTTCACAAAATCTTCTCAATGCAAGCGTCGAAGGAAAGAGCGCCGTCTATTGCAATTATTTGATCGAAAAACAAAAGGCAGATAAAGCAGATTTGGCCACTTATGCCGGCTTCAAAATTGGCGGTATTCGGCCAGAAAGATATTATGCCATCAGGGACAGTATAAGGTCCGAACGCAACAACAAACTCACAATGGCCGCTAAAACAGGTGCTTTCGATGCCACCTTCCGCAAGTATGAGCAAGCAACCTTCGACTACCAGATGGGCTTTGAATTATTGCAACATAAAATTCAGGCCTCGAAAGCCGGGGTCGTTGTTTTTCCGGAATCAACAGATCGTTTTATGCTTGGCCTTGATCTGAATAACGAAGAAGTATCATACGACTTTTTCTTCAAGTCTTTTGCCTTCAATCTTGTAACCGGAATCGCGAGTGCCGCCTACAACGCAGGTGCTGATAAGTCGGCATTACATTATTACGAACTTGTTGTTGAGGCATTTTGCAGAGAAATTAAATCAGAAAAAAACAAATCCATCCTGCTGAGTGAATTTATGCCTCAACTCATCAATGATGTCGGAACGAGTGATCTCAGAAAGATCATCGCAACCATGGAAAGTTGTTGCAGTGATAAAGTTCTCATTGCGAATGTCAAAAAATACGCTTCTCAATTCGAGCACCTCTATGCCGGAAAACCTGCACCGGACGCAGCATTTTATGATGCAAATGGCAAAACTTCCAAACTAAGCGACTACAAAGGCAAGGTAGTTTACATCGACGCCTGGGCTACATGGTGTGGGCCATGCAAGCGTGAAATACCACACCTCAAGACACTCGAAGAAGAATACCACGGGAAAAATGTTCAATTCATCAGTGTAAGTACCGACAAAGACCTGAATGCATGGAAAAATTTCATTGCCAAAGAACAAATGGGCGGACTACAATTGCACCAGAGCGATGATCCGAAACAATCGATCAGTCAATTGTACATTGTGAATTCCATTCCCCGTTTCATCCTGATTGATGAGAAAGGAAACATCGTGAACACTGACGCACCCAGGCCGTCCAGTGGCGATCAGATCAGAAATGTGCTCAACGAATTGCTGGCAGATTAACCGGGCTTTCAAATACCCCGATTTCTTACGAACTTTGCACCGCCGTTGCGGTTTTTATAACGGACTGTAATTATTAAATAAATAGTAAAAAAAATGTATCCTCCAGAATTAGTAGCCCCAATGCGACAGGAACTTGATCAAGTCGGTTTTGAGGAGTTGCTTACCCCTGAATCTGTTGATCAGGCTGTCAATAGCGAAGGCACCGTATTGGTTGTCCTGAATTCAGTGTGCGGCTGTGCTGCGGGCAGCATGCGCCCGGGTGTTCGCAAAGCGGTGCAGACCACCACAAAATTACCGGTAAAACTCACAACGACTTTTGCAGGCGTAGATCGCGAAGCAGTCGATCGTGCGCGCAAATACATGCTGCCATATCCACCATCCTCACCGAGCATTGCTCTTTTCAAAGATGGTAAACTCATGCACATGATCGAGCGCCACCATATAGAAGGCCGCTCTGCAGATATGATTGCGGACAACCTTAAAATGGCATTTGAAGAATTTTGCTGATTCATGTATTAAGAAGCAACAAGAGCCTTCCTTTGGGGAGGCTTTTTTTCGCTTATCATTGACCCATGAATACGTGGCAAAAAATTGCATCAGCATTCCGCGAAATTGAAGTCATTTCTGTGTTGCTTGGTGCAGCACTCTTGTGTTTCGCCGCCGGATACAATATGTATCCGCTCGTATATCCTGACACAGGGACCTATATCGTAACCGGTCTTGAAAGCCGTGTACCTGCCGACAGACCATTGTTGTATGGTCTATTCCTGCGGCATACCAGCATGCGCGCTACCATGTGGTTTTCTCTTTTTGCCCAGGCCCTCATTGTTTCATCGGTAGTTTTTGGTTTCATCAAAACATACTTCCGGACTTATAAATACCATTCCATCTTTTTCGCACTCCTCATCCCACTTATCAGTTGCACTGCTCTATCCATAAAAACCTCAACGCTCATCCCCGATGTTTTCACACCACTTCCGATACTGTGCTTTTTCATTCTGCTCAGCGGAACAAACAACAGCATACTCAGGGTTTGGTATATCCTGATAAGTATCCTTTGTATTGGCACACATCAAAGTCATATGATGATACTGCTTATCGCCCTTTTCTTCTATGGTTTTCATCTTCTGTTCAGAAAACAATTAAAGCCGATTCTTCATCAATGGCGTAAAGTAAGATTCTTGCTTCCTATTTTAGTTGTTGGTTTTTTCATAACGCCTGTGATCAATGCCATTTATTCCGGAAAATTTTTCTGGAGTAAATCAAGCGGAATCTTTTTTATGGGACGCTTTGCAGACAACGGGCTTCTTCAAACATACCTCAAGGAAAATTGCCATTGCGAAAATCTCGAGTTGTGCCAATACCAGGGTAAAATACCTGTCAATTTTCTTTGGGATAGCAGCAGTCCATTATTTAAAATGGGCGGGTGGGAAAACCCACCGGCGGAATATGACCTGATTGTGAAAAAAATCATGACTACACCTCGTTATCTGGGCATGTTCATTTACAAATCTTTTGCTGCATCCATTACACAGTTCTTTTCATTCCATATTTCATTGCGTGCAGAAAATGCGGCGATGAGCTTTGACTCTCCGCCATATTTCGGATTGAAAACAGTCTACCATCATGAAATTGGCACCTATGTGTTTTCCAATCAAAACACTGAGCGCCTGGATTACACAGCGATAGATAGTCGTCAGACCTGGTTCATCACCGTCTTGCTGATTGGATTTTTTCTACTCCTGATGAGCGGTTTCAAAGATGAGATCATGCCTTTTATGCCTGTTATTGCATTGATTCTTCTCTATACGATTGCCAATGCAATTGTTTGCGGAACGCTTTCCATTCCTAATCCACGTTATCAGACCCGTGTCTTTTGGTTGATTCCGCTTGTGCTTATGATGTCCATGCTTTTGGTTTGGCTGAAAAAGAACAAGAAAGAAGGAATTCAAAATTAACTGAGCACTGCGTAATCAGAATTTTTCCGGCTCAACTTCACCCCGTTTTGCTGGAATTGACAAATACAGCTGCATACCTTGATCATCATCATGGACAAGTGAACATGACCGTTCAAAAAAAGCATTCCAGCGTTCCTTCACCGCAGCTCCCGAATCGCGCTCTTCAAACTCACCCCATTTGAGTATGTAAATGTTTTGTTCCTGAAGTCGATCATCAAGATCGCGTGGATCACAATTCCATTGATCGCCTACCCAACAGAGATGATTGTCATTTTTGCGAAGATCATTCGTCCACTGAATCGGAGAAAAAGGTTTGTGTGCGCCCAGGTTGTCGAGAGCAACCAGATTATGCTCAGTAGCCAAAACCTTGGCATAATGGCCCAATGGCCAGCCTCCCCTGAAATCCAGAAAGACCAGAACGCCCTGATCTTCCATCTTCTTCGAGACCTCAGTAATTTGTTTGATAAAGTAATTTTTCTCTGCCTGTTTTCGTTTCACAAAACTCACTTTGTCGGCTGTAACGATCAGCAAAACAACGACAGCAACCATCAATACCAGCCTTATGCGCAACAAACTCAACAAAGCAAGAATGGCAAACATGCCACTGATAAACACCAGACGAATGGTGAGCATTCCGCCTCCGCCCGAGGAAGCATCAGGGACGATATAGGCCATGGCCAGAATCAGAATTGAGAACAACGTCCATGACACTGAATAAACCCACCAACCCTTCGTATGGTCAAATCCAGTCAATCTCTTTCTGAGAACCAAAACAAAAATGGTAACCAACAGACCGGCTATCACAACAAAATAGTTCCAGCGTGTGAAACCATCCTCAGCATCATTAAAGCAAAACAACCCCGCCTGTGATTTCCACAATCGCATGATCTCATCAGAAGGTAAGGATTGAAACACCCCTGCCTCCTGATCACTTGTAATGTAGAGAAGCAACAACAAGAAGGACGGCATAAAAGACAAGACCAGTGGCATCCATAGACGTTTCAATTCAGATACAAACTCCTTTGATTTTAGTTGTCGTATAAACACAACAATAGCCCATACCAATGCATAAACAAAAAAGGAGACAATGCCCACAAGATGGCTTGAGTAAAGCACAACCAGTGCCATAGCAAGAATCCAGAATGAATGGCCCTTCCGTCCACTTATGACCCGATGCAACAACCCAATACACCATAAAAAAATGGCAATGCTCAGATTAAAGTTGAAGAATCCGAGAATGAAAGTGTAGTTGTAAATAAACACGAATCCGAGCAAGCCGAAGTAATTTGTAAATCCACTGAATGACCGAGCAAAAAATCTGAATCCACCCGCGAACAATATGATGTACAGGCTATGAACGATACGCTCACAATCGATCGGAGAAAAAAAAGAAGATAACCCTGCGAGCAATAATTGAGACAACCAGTTAGGCGACCAATTCGGGTTGAGTTCAAAAACATTGTTGTAGAATTCACTGTGTCCGCTGATCAGATCGCGAAGAATAAAACCATTGTTAACGTGACCGGGCGCATCAAGTGTCGGGAAAAAATTCAGTGACCAAATTGGCACGAGCAAGACCACCAGCATAACCGCAAACAAAATTTCCGGCATGATGTCGTGCAGGAACTTATTGATGCGCTCAGGGTAAATCACTTCAAATGTTTTCTGTCGAAAATATTGTATTTGAGAATGCACCAGATGGCTCTAAATCCATCTTTCCAGCCAATTTTTTTTCCTTCCTCGTAGGTTCTTCCATAGTATGAAATTCCGACTTCATAAATACGGATACCCGGAATTCTGGCGAGCTTGGCTGTAAGTTCCGGTTCAAAGCCAAATCTTTTTTCTTTGAGCAATAAGCTTTTTGCAATGTCGGCGCGCACCAGTTTGTAACACGTCTCCATGTCGGTCAGATTCAGGTTGGTAAGAGCATTGCTTGCAAACGTGAGCATTTTATTCCCGATGGAGTGCCAGAAAAACAAAATCCTGTGTGGATTGCCTCCCATAAAACGCGAACCATAAACAACATCAGCCTTGTCATGGAACACGGGTTTCAACAGATCATTGAATTCCTCAGGATCGTACTCAAGATCGGCATCCTGAACAATCAGGTAGTCACCGGTTGCCAGTTCTATTGCTTTGTGGATTGCAGCACCTTTGCCCTGATTGTATGGCTGAGAAAAAAAGCCTATCTCATACTCCGGATGCTCAGCGATGTATTTCTCTATTACCTCCTTGGTTTTATCTTTCGATGCATCGTTTACAATCACTATTTCCTTGGTGATACCGTGAATCAACTTCACCGCGCGCAATCTGTCGAGAATAGCAGTGATGGTATTCTCTTCGTTGTATGCAGGAATGAGTATGGAGAGCTTACGTATGCTCATAAATAGGCCTGGTTCTTTTTAATTGGAAGTACCGCCTTTCCTTGCGCCCTTGGGAAGGGCTGAGTCAATGATGCTGAATACTTCATTGCGCAAAGCTATCAAATCTGCATCATCGGCATGCTTTGGGGGGAAAACAGGAGGATGAATTACCACCCGGACAACGCAGGGCAATGAAGGCGAGAATATTTTCTCAGGATTATTCAACACCCTGTAATTCGTTTGCCAGGTCACCGGCACAATAGGCACCTGTTTATCAATAGCCATCCTGAAGGCCCCGTTTTTAAAAGACTTCATGCGTGGGGATGAACCGGGAATGGTGCCTTCCGGATACATGGCAATACATTCTCCCCTCTCAATGGCATCATAAGCTTTTTGCAGGGAAGCATAGGCTTTTTTATTGTTCTCCCTGTCAACTGGAATATCCATCGTTCGGAAAAAAAGACTGAAAAGAGGCCATTTGAGTAGCTCTCCTTTTCCGATAAACAAAAAATAGTCATCAAATATCCTGTACATGAAAACTGTGTCGAGGTGAGAGCCGTGATTGCTTACGATGATGTATGGGCAATCCGGCATGGCAGCGCGGTACACTCGCCTGACGGGACAGAAGATCATCACCTGAAGCACTTTCGCCCAAAAACGCTTTAGTTTAAATGCGTTTGTGTAGTTTTTTTTGTCGCGAAGTAAAAAATGAAATGCCGGATAAAGGAGCAGAAGTGTAAGCCAAAAAACAAGCCCTATCCAGAGCTTGTAGATGAAATACACAGGTGCCAGCAGTACGTTTCGAAACATTCTGCCTGCAAGCTATGATGGAATCATTAAAATTCGAATGCAATTCCCAACTGATAGGTGTATTTGCTGGTGGCAGACTGTCGGGTATCGAACGTAACACTGTTGTCATCATTGACCTGAATCGATTCTTTGTCGACATATTTAACCATACCGCCGCTGACGCTTTCAAAACGGCCCTCCATGAATATCCCGGTCGCCAATTCAACCCTCAACCCGGCGCCCCATCCATAGACGTAGGTCATGTCAAAATGCTGGCGTACACTGTTGTCGGCTGAGGTATATCCCTGGTTGTCGAGGGTGATATCGGTCTTCGTTTTGTAGGCCTCAATGCCGGCAAATACATCAACATAAGGCTGAACAATGCCGGCAAAAGGCCTGAAGCGGGCAATGGCCTGATATCGGTTGGTATTGCTCCGTATTCTGAGCGTTCCTTCCTCATATATGTCCGAACCATTGCTGTCAGTATAGACAAGGGCACTTATGTCCTTATTCTGAGAACCCATATTGTTCCAGGAGTATCCGAAGCCAAATTCCAGCGGAGAGCGACCGAGGGGTGCAGCAAATTGACCAGACAAACCGGCGGGATAGCCATCATACTGCTGAGAAAACTCTCCGATTGGTTGAGCTACCTGCCCTCCAAAAGAGAGGGTCGGACCACGTCTGCGGTTAAGTTGAGCGTGTGCAGACTCATTGATAAAGATCAGAACGGCTGAGATAACTGAGAAAAGTATTTGTTTTTTCATGTTAAAAAGCATTGGTTCCGATACCATTAGCCAATGATTGTGCCACTTTGAACAAAGGTAAACATGAAAAGTGGGGACAATTGCCGGTTCTTTTGTTAAATCCCCCAACTATTTTCGCTGTTTATTGCTCAAATGGATAAACCACTGCTATTAATTACAGGCGCCAACGGACAACTCGGCAATGAATTTCGTGATCTTGAGGAATCACGTGGAGAATTCAGATTCCTCTTTGCCGGAAAGCAGGAACTCGATGTCACAGTTGAGTCGTGGGTAAAAAAAATCATCCTGCAGCACAAGCCCGATGCAGTGATCAATTGCGCCGCTTATACCAATGTAGAAAAAGCTGAAGACGAGCCGGAAATGGCCTATGCAGGAAATGCATTGAGCGCCGGAAATCTTGCAGAAGCTTGCCATGAAGCAAATGCTTTGCTGGTGCACATTTCAACGGATTATGTATTCGATGGTGAAAAGCGCACCCCATACAATGAAGAAGACGAGGTGGCGCCGTTGAACATTTATGGCAAAAGCAAACTCGAAGGTGAACGTCTTATCGATGAAAAAACCGACCGGTATTACACGTTGCGCACTTCCTGGCTTTACAGCACGCATGGGCACAATTTTTACAAAACGATGCTCAGACTAGGTCGTGAAAAAGAATTTCTCGCAGTGGTAAGCGATCAGATTGCTTCGCCAACTTATGCCGGCCAGCTTGCGCAAGACACTCTTGCGTTGGTAAACAAAACGTTGATCCATCAAGAACACGTTCCCTATGGACTCTACCATTACACACAATCAGGAATTGCATCATGGTTTGATTTCGCTTCGGAAATAATAAGTCAAAGCGGATTAACCACTCCTGTGAAACCAATAAGCTCCGGCTCATTTCCCGTTAAAGCTATTCGGCCGGCTTATTCCAAGCTTGATACGTCTAAATGGGAAAAAAATACAGGCATGATTGTTCCCGGCTGGAAAGAAAGCCTAACGCAGTGCATTTTAAAAATGAAGGGTAACTGAGGATATTTACACGCCAAAAGAAAGCAGCATATGGAAACTACAACTGATGTCGGATCGATTGCAATGGAAAAAGCAACACAGTGGCTGAATTCCGCTGCCATCGATGAGGCCACAAAAAAGGAAATCAGAGATATGATTTCGGATGATCCGAAATTGGTAGTTGAATCATTTTACAGTGATCTGGAATTTGGCACAGGCGGTCTTCGTGGCATCATGGGTCCGGGCACGATGCGCATGAACAAATACACGGTTGGTATGGCCACACAGGGTTTGGCCAACTACATCAACAAACAATCCGGCGGCAAAATCTATTCGGTCGCAATTGCGCATGACTCGCGCAATCAATCCAGGTTTTTCGCCGAAACAGCGGCAGCGATTCTCTCTGCCAATGGAATCGAAGCACATCTTTTTCAGGAGCTTCGGCCTACCCCGTTGCTCTCCTTTGCTGTTCGACATTTGGGTTGTATTGCGGGTATTGTAATCACCGCTTCGCATAATCCCAAAGAATACAATGGTTACAAAGTTTACTGGAATGACGGCGCGCAGGTATTGCCTCCGCACGACAAGGGCATCATCAACGAAGTTCGCAACGTACAAGATGTATCAGACATAAAATTCGATGGCAATTCAACCTTGATAAAAGCCATTGGGCCGGAAGTTGAACGTGCATATTATCAAGCGCTGGAAGGCATCATTCATTCGAAAGATGAAATTCGTAGCGCACACAATCTTCGAATTGTTTACACTTCCATACACGGAACAGGCATTACCATGGTTCCGATTGCCCTGCAGCAGCTGGGATTCAAGAACGTATTTGTAGTTCAGGAACAAGCGACACCTGATGGGAATTTTACAACAGTGCATTCTCCGAATCCGGAGGAAAAAGATGCAATGTCCATGGCACTTTCCATAGCCGAAGAAAAGGGAGCAGACATTGTACTTGGAACGGATCCTGACGCAGACCGTGTTGGAATGGCTGTGCGCAACAGCGAGGGCAAGCTGGTACTGCTCAACGGCAATCAGGCTGCTTGCCTGATTGTTTACTATCAGCTCTTGCGCATGCGCGAAAAAGATCTGTTCAATGGCAAACAGTTCATCGCGAAAACAATCGTAACGACAGACTTGCTAGAAGAGATCGCTGCGGATTTTGGCGTTAAGTGTTACAACACCCTCACGGGCTTCAAATACATCGCTGATGTAATCCGAGAGAAAGAAGGTTCAGAAACATTCATTGCCGGCGGAGAAGAAAGTTACGGTTATTCGGTTGGAGATTTCGTTCGCGACAAAGACGCTGTTTTATCGTCAGTAGTGCTGAGTGAAATTGCAGCATGGTGCAGCGCAAACAACAAGACCGTTTGGGAACTACTACTGGAAATCTATAGCAAGTACGGATTATATCATGAATCGCTTGTTTCCATCACCATGAAAGGACTCGATGGAATTGAACAGATCAATCACAAAATGAAATCGCTGAGAGAAGACCCTCCGCAGCAACTCGGAGGATCACCAGTTGTTGAAGTGCGCGATATACATTCCGGAAAATCAATTGATCTGAAAACAGGCAAATCATCCGAAATCAATTTACCGGCATCGAACGTATTGCAGTTTCTGCTCGAGGATGGAAGTAAAATTTCAGCACGACCAAGTGGCACCGAACCAAAAATCAAGTTTTACTTTTCGCTGAAAGAACCATTCAAAGGTGCAGCTGAGTGCGCGCAACAAGTTCAAAAAATCGAATCTCGTATCAAGACGATTCAAAAAGAAATCGGGTTGTGAGTGCAGATGGCCAGGAACCAAACTACAACCGCATATTGCTTGCGGTCATTGTCCTTCTGTTCCTCATTCGTCTTGTAAACATAACTGATCCGCCGATAGAAATTTCGCACAACTGGAGACAAACCACTTCCCTGATGGTGGCGCGAAATTTCTACCAACTCGACAACAATATTCTCTATCCAACTCTGGACGAAACAGGAGAAAAACGGGGGGTGGTAGGAATGGAATTTCCTGCTTTGCCCTATTCCATTTATCTCATTTCTGAGCTCTTCGGATATGACCATTGGTACGGACGACTGATCAACCTCATCATAACAAGCTTTGGGCTTTGGTATTTTTTCAAATTGCTCAGTCTTTGGTTTACAAAACCGACAGCATTTTTCGCCACAGTGGCGCTCGCCTTTTCTGCTTTGCTCCATCTTTCACGAAAAGTATTACCCGATCCGGCGGCGTTATCACTTGTCATCATTGGTCTGTGGCATGGCTCATCCTATCTCCGAAACAAGCCAGGCTATCATCTGGCCTTGTACGTAATGTTTGCCGCACTTGGCGTATTGGTGAAAATACCTTTCGGAGCTTATTTGATTGTGCTCGCATTTCCATTTTTTGAATCATCAGCAACCCCTGTGAGAAGGCTTCTATTGGCATCCTTTTCAACATTGATAATTGGCGTCGTTTTCTGGTGGTATTTTGTATGGAACATGCATCTTGCTTCGGAGTTCGGTCTGTGGTACAATTCCGGTAGATCACTGAAGGATGGCGTCAGGGAGATTGTTGAGCATTTCCCGGACGTTTTGGAAAAATTCTACTTCAGCGCATTCCACTCCTACTTGTTCTTCGGACTTGTGGTGGCAGGTACTATTCAAGCCATCAGAAAAAAAGAAAAAAAGGTTCTTTATGTAATTGCAGCATGCATTCCGGTATTCGCGGGTTACATGATGAAGTCAGGATTTCTTTTTGCCCACCATGGCTACTACGCTTTGGTCATCGTTCCGCTGATGGCATTGCTCGCAGGGTATTTCATAGCAGGCCTCAACAAGCGATATGCAATCGTGTTTTTAGGAGTGGCAATGATCGAAAGCGTCGCCAATCAACAGCATGACTTTTTCATCCGTGATAAAGAATTCGTAAAAACAAGTTTAGAAGAAATTGCAGGCCAAGTTTCATCACCTCAAGATCTCGTAGCGCTTGTAAGCAATCAAAACCCCAACGAATTTTACTTTCTGAACCGCAAAGGTTGGATGGTTTCCGGTGAAAATATCCGAACAGATTTCCTCGACAGCCTTCATGTTAAAGGTTGCGAACTTCTGTTCATGCGCAAGGGCAAATACAACGAAGAGCTCCCTTACAACAGGGCATTTGAAAACCAAGACTACCTCGTTTTTAACCTGAGCGAAAAGCTTGTTAAACAATAATTTATCGTAACTTCGCACCATGCGTAGGTCGGCAGCAATCATCGTCATGATCATCTATGGAGTTCTCTCCATTGGTGTGCATATGCACCTGCATTATTGTTGCGGTAAACTTTCCGACATTTCATTCATCACCGCGCAAGGCTGCGATCACGAGGATGAAAGTGAAAGTTGCTGTAAAAAGAGTGAACACTGTTGCAGCTATGCCGATATCTCTCTCAAACTTGATGAGTCGCACAGTGGCAGTTATTTTAAAATTGTGTTGCCCACTTTGGCCATTGAAAGTACCGAGTGGGTTTTTACCAAAAACACGTTCACGCCATTTAAGAAACAAAGTTTTCATCCCCGGCAACATGCTCCACCGGCCGATGTGCCTATTTATCTGAGCGGTTGTTCTTTGTTGTTCTACGCCTGAGTTGTGGTTGAAAGTCCCTTTCTCTTCGGGACATTTCTCTTTCATTTTATACTATAAAAAACCACAACAATGAAAAACATCATTCAAATCATATTTATACTGGGTATCGCATTGTTCGGTATTCAGACAGCTAACGCACAAGATAAAAAAGTCATCACCACCAAGTTCTGGGTTGCCGGCGTTTGCGGGATGTGCGAAACGACCATTGAAAAAACAATGGACACCAAAGGAGTTGTTACGGCAGACTATGACCTCGCAACGAACATGCTAACTGTAACCTACAACAGTAAAAAGGTTACAGAAGAATCATTGCATCGGCTTTTGAACGAAGCCGGCTACGACACGGAAAAAAGCACCTGTTCGGATGAACAATACAAGAGGGTGCATGGCTGTTGTCAATATCGCGAACTCGAGAAACATTAATTATCCTTTGCGATGAAACAATTGACAACGGCAATTTTATTGCTGACAGCCACCATAACGTTTGGACAAGGCGTAAAGGGTATTGTTCAAACAACAGCTAACGACGGAAAATTTGAGCCACTCATAGGTGCGGTCGTACTTTGGGAAGGCACAAGAAGCGGAACCGTATCGGATGAGTCCGGCAAATTCAGCATAGGAGTTCCGCCAAATGCAAAGCGGCTTATTATCTCTTATGTTGGTTTTGAAAGTGACACCATTGTGTATTCCGGACAATCCAATATCGCAGTGAATTTGCGCTCATCTGAAGGAAACACGGGTGACGTAACGGTAATTGGAGAGACGTCAGCAACACATATCAACACGCGTGATCCGATGAATTTTCAAACGTTGAATGAGAAGGAGCTGTGCAAAGCTGCGTGTTGTAATCTCAGTGAAAGTTTTGAAACGAATGCATCTATCGACGCCACATTTGCCGATGCAGTGACAGGCACCCGACAAATTCGGATGCTTGGATTAGATGGCCGATATACCCAAATGTTATTTGATAATCAACCAGCAGTTCGCGGTCTATCCAGCACTTATGGATTGACATACGTGCCGGGTCCTTGGGTGAAAAGCATATACATCGCCAAAGGTGTCGGATCTGTGGTGAATGGTTTTGAAAGCATCACCGGTCAAATCAATGTTGCCATTAAGAATCCTGACAACGCGGAGCGGCTTCATATCAATGCATATGCAGGTAATAGTGGGAGGACAGAGTTGAATCTCATCTGGACACCAGATATGCACGCACGACAGACGCGTGATCATCAACATGAGGAACATGATCATGACGAGCACATCCATGAAGCAGAGCGTGATCACGAAAACGAAGGGGCTGATCATGCGCATGAAGAACATGAGCACGAGCATGAAGCACATGAACATGAAGGACACGATCACGACCATGATCATAGCGTGCATATTCATCCCGTGTTTCTGGCACATGGCGCGATTTCACAGTTGAGAACTGATATGAATGGAGATGGCTTCCTCGACAATCCACTATTCAGCAATGTTGTTTTGAGGAATGAATGGCACATTGAAGGGGCGCATGGTTTGGGCGCGCAGATTGCTTTAAATTACTTGCGCCTTCGCAACGTGAGCGGCAAACTGGATTATGATCCGTTAGATGAGGTTCGTGCACAATTGTGGGGAGTTGACATTGGCACAGATCGTTATGAAGCCACATTAAAAGCTGGCTATGTTTTTCCTGAAAAGCCCTGGAAAAGTTTTGGATCCCAATGGAACATGAGCTGGCACGATCAAAGTGGTCATTACGGATTTAGAAGGTACAAAGGAACCCAACTCAGCGGAAGAGCGAACCTGCTTTTTGCCTCGCGCATCGGTTCTGATAAACACAAATTCACCACCGGTTTCAGTTATCAATACGATGACTATGTTGAGAGCATTACATTCGACGACATACCTGTGTTGCCATTATCCTCATTACAACTCAACCGACTCGAAATTGTTCCCGGCGCTTTTTTCGAATATACGGCCAATCCATCTGAGAAGGTAACATTTGTCGGAGGGTTGAGGAGTGACTACCACAATGTCTATGGCTTACTAGTTACCCCACGAATCCATGCGCGCTATAGTGTTGCAGAATTGACATCGTTCAAACTCGTTGCAGGACGCGGATACCGCACAGCGAACTTGCTCATGGACAATGTTGGGATACTCGCTGGAAACCGCAACATTGTTCTTTCGGGAAACGACCCGAATGGCATCAATGGCATGCAGATGGAAGACGCATGGAACTCGGGCATCATCTTTTCACACAAATTTCAACTTGCGCATCGAGAAGCCACACTCACTGTAGATGCATACCATACACGCTTCAACAACCAGGTAGTGCTTGATCTGGAGACACCCGGCGTTGCAGCATTCTACAACCTTGAAGGAAGAAGCTTCAGCAACAGCGCCCAGGCCGAAATGCAGTGGAGTCCGATAAGGCGACTTGAAGTGCGCACAGCCTACCGATGGCTTGAAGCAAGAACAGATTTTATATCGGGTTTAAAAGACCGGCCATTGGTAAACAGGCATAGGGCATTCATCAACCTTGCTTATGAAACCAAGGCAAAGCCGAATGGTGCACAGTGGCGATTCGACTGCACAGTGCAATGGATCAGCAGAAAACGTTTGCCATACCAGGGAGCACATGCCGGTCATATGGAAGGTATGGAAAACATGGATGGATATACACCCGACTACTTCCAGTTGATGGCGCAGGCGACCTATGTGTTCCGCAAAAATCTGGAGCTTTATGTCGGTGGCGAAAACCTAACTAATTTTATGGTGCATGATGCCATCATCAATGCCGAAAATCCCAACAGTGAATTGTTTGATGGATCAATGTTGTGGGGACCCGTGTTTGGAAGAATGGGCTATGTCGGATTCAGGTGGATCATCCCAGCGGCTGAAGAATCTGAACATTGAAATATCAACGTTGTGAGCTCAAATGAATGGCTTGAACACAAGCTGAGAGCGAAGCAGATATTCGGTTGTTAACCGCGCAAATCGAACTTCGGATTAACGGTCCTGCCGCAAGCGCCAACCGCTGGCAATTACTCACCGGTGGAACAGAACGTTTTCGCGTCCGCACTCTTGCCAACGGATTTGATACATATCTGGAACGAACCCAAGTTGGCAGTGAAACGGATATAAGATTGCTTACTGCGCAGATTGAAGTTCGTGCACGTCTAAAAAGGCTCGGAGATTTCTGCGAGTTGAACGGCGAAGCATTGTCCGACATCGTGCAGTTTGGAGATGGAACGAATGTGAATATTTTTAATAATCCG
>JBEIHH010000034.1:0-26725 GCA_040381475.1 Crocinitomicaceae bacterium
AGTGAGAGCGGATTCCCTGACTTGGATGACAGCAAGTCCGCCAGAAAACTATTCTGTGGCTGATGGTAGTTTTCTCTGTTACCCTTAAATCCGTGGTGTTTGAAAAGAATATGATTGATGACTTTTACCTGCTCAAATGCAGTCAGGTTATCATTCAGCTCAAGCCAGATATCCTGACGGATTTTTGAAACCTGACGAACAAGCTCATCCTCCTCGTATGATGGATATTGGTACTTGTTGATGATAAGCGCCCCTTCGAGAAGATTCTTGTCTTCAGAATTTTTCCAATTCTTCAGACGGTTATAGACACCTTCGTACTGGATACTCGCAATGAGTTCTTCCAGCCTGGTTTGAAAAAGGGGGCCAAAATCCTGCAACTCCCAATAATGTTCCAACTGCGGGATGATGGCTTCACCATAGTTGCGCAATTCATTGCGCACCTGTGTGTAGATGGTCTCATCCGGATCTTCGATCAGCGAGATCAGCGCATTCACTTCATTGCTGTACATAATAGTTTTTCAGGTTTTCAGAAACTGATACCCAAAACTACCCGCAGAAGTTTCAGAGAATTATTCACAGCCAAGAGGCTTTTTCACATTGACAGTTTCAAAATCGCTGCAGCACAAGCCTGATAAGGCTTTCGATACTTACTGACGGGTTGCTGTGAAATTCTTTGGTCGCTCTGTTCGCCAGAATGGCACAAACAGTAAGCGCCTGATGACCGAGCATCGATGAAAGGGCATAAATTCCAGCGCATTCCATCTCGAAATTGGTGATTTTCAGTCCTTCATGTCGAAATGAGGCATAAGCATCAATCCGCTCCTCCATTGCTGATTTCAGCCTGACAGACCTCCCCTGTGGTCCATAAAAGCCATTGGCCGTGGCAGTAATTCCACCGATCATATCGAAGGCTATTCTCCGGAACAAGCTGTCGGCACATTGCGCCACATAAAATCCATCCGAGTTATCGAGCCAGCCAAAACTGCCTTTCAGAGATGCATGAAGTGCGTCCTCTTCGTTGTTGTGTGAAGCATCATAGCTGAAAGGAACTCCATCGAGCGCAAAGGCAAATTTTGATGCTACAAAACTGCCGGGGGTAATATCAGCATGCATAGCACCACTGGTACCAATTCGAACGATTTCCAGAACCCGTTTTTTATCCATCGGTTTGCGGGTGGTCAGATCCACATTGACTGCTGCATCAAGCTCATTGATCACAATATCGATGTTGTCGACGCCTATACCAGAAGAAACGATCGTAATGCGTTTACCCTGAAAAGAACCTGTATGTATTACAAACTCACGTCCGGTAATACGACATTCAACATCATCAAACAGTGCCGATATAACTGGTACACGTTCGGGATCGCCGACGATGATGACTTTGTCGGCAATGTGTTCAGGTCGGATGCCAAGATGATATACGCTGCCATCGGGACGTAGGATGAGTTCGGAATCACCAATTCGGTTCTCACTATTTCGCAACGGAGCTTTCATATTTTAGAATGTAAAATGATTAAACGCTCCAACAAATATACCCATGTTGTAAATTGGCTGCGCCATGAGTGATAAGAGGATTGCCATCATACCCGCCCGTAGCGGAAGCAAAAGAATTCCGGGGAAAAACATCAGACCATTTCATGGAAAACCTGTGATGGCCTGGTCCATCGAAGCTGCGCTTGAAAGTGGGCTATTCGATGAAGTGATGGTTTCTACCAATGACCCGAACATTGCCGACGTGGCCAAATCATTTGGTGCATCTGTTCCGTTTTTTCGCAGCGAAAAAAATTCAGATGACTTCGCCACTACTGTGGATGTAATCAAAGAAGTACTTCATGCATATGCCGAAACAGGCCAATCGTTCGACATAGGCTGTTGTATTTATGCTACCGCTACATTTGTCACACCAAGAAAACTATCGGATGCATACGAGCTCATGCAATCAAAAAAATTCGATTCGGTTTTTCCTGTCATGAAGTATTCGTTTCCCGTTCAGCGGTCCTTTCGAAGGGAAGAAGATGGCAAGGTTCAAATGTTCTATCCGGAACACGTCAATACGCGATCGCAGGATCTGCAGCCTGCTTATCACGATGCGGGGCAATTTTACTTTTTCGGCGTCAAAGAATTGCTTTCCAAAGGAACGATCTTTACTGAGAACAGTGGTTCCATCGTAATCAGTGAATTGGAAGGACAGGATATTGACAATGAAGATGACTGGAAACTTGCTGAGATCAAGTGGAAGATCATGAAAAATGAACTTTGAAATCATTGAGAAGGTTTCATGTACTACAACTCTAAATTGCTATTGCTAATTGTTCGACGATAACTTATATGCCAAATTATAAAATGACTATTAAAAAGATTTTACTCTTCTTTCAAATCACAGGATTTGTTTTGACATCCCATGGACAAATATTAAACAACATTCTTGACGGTGTGGCAACAGACAATGATATGATGGGAGGATCCGTGGTGCTGCATTGCGGCGACAGTATTGTTGAGACCTGGAATTACGGCACAGCCGATCTTGAAAGAGAAATACCTGTGGGGCCACAAACCAAGTACCGCATTGCCAGTGTATCCAAAATGGTCACTGCCATTGCTGTATTGCAACAGGTAGATCAGGGCACAATCAACCTGGACGATGACATCGGCGATATACTTGGTTACGAGGTAGTCAATCCGAATTATCCGGAAACTCCAATAACAGTTTCCATGCTGCTGTCGCATGAGTCAGGTATTGTAGACGGGACTACCTACAGTGATTTTCTCGGAGCCACCATCAGCGAAAACCCTATGCCTAATCTGAGTGAATTGCTCACGCCTGAAGGTGATTATTATACTGCCGGACAATTCAACAACATCGAACCGGGGACCTACTTCAATTATTCAAATCTCAATTATGTGATACTCGGCACCATCGTCGAAAAAGCGGCAAATCAGCGATTCGATATTTATTGCAAAGAGAATATTTTCGAACCCCTGGGGCTGGATGCTTCTTTCAATGTAAACGACCTTGAAGACATAGATAATGTGGCAGTGCTTTATCGCAAAATAAACGGCAACTGGACACCTCAGGCGGACGACTACCAGGGCGTTCAACCCGTGTTTACCAATCTCGACGGATATGTTCCCGGAACAAACGGAGGCAGATTTGGTCCTCAGGGAGGATTGAGAATTTCAGCCCAGGACATGGCTAAAATTTCGATGTGCCTGATGGTGCCCGGAATGAGCGCTTCACTGAATCTTTCTGATACACTTGTTTCACTCATGCTCATGCAACAATGGTCGTATGATGGTGACAATGGCAACAACTACTACGGCCTATTCAGAAGCTGGGGTTTGGGAGTTCACCGGGTTACATCCACTCCCGGTGGTGATATTGTGCTTCCTGGCAGCAATGCCATGTTTGGTCATACCGGTGAAGCGTATGGACTGGTGAGCGATGTTTACTTCGATATAGAAAGAAACGTAGGCCTGGTTTTCATCACCAATGGTGTTGGTAACGGATATCAGCTAAGCAAATATTCGGCATATTACACAGTGGAACAACAAATTTTCGGAGCGATAGAAAACTATGGGAATGTAGGCAATTGCATTGTTTCGCATATTGATGACGCCGATCATACAAGGCTCATGGCATATCCTAATCCGGTCGATGATGAAATCACCATTCTAGGAACCCCGCTTGATGGTCAGATGACATTGAAACTGACGTCGGCAGATGGAAGGGTTGTGCGCGATCTACGTGCTTCAACTCCGTTTCAAAAATTCAATCTCGAAGATATTCCCGACGGGATTTATTATCTGAACACAGGTCAGGAATGTCTGAAGGTGGTGAAGTGCGGGCGGTGAAAAGGCTTACGCGATGATTGTTCCCTTCAATTTGCTGAGTACTTCATTCATAAATACCCACAAACTTCTGATTTGATGTATTGATATAACCACGAAACATGCCGGTGGTTGTAAAAGACATGGATACATTGCCTTCACGATCCAACCCAATACATCCACCTCTTCCCTTCAGCGTCTTTAATTTATTCTGAATAACCAGATTTACTGCAGAGTCCAGAGACAATCCTGCGTATTCCATTGCAGAAGATATCTGGCCGGCTACTCCCAAACGGATGAAATCTTCGCCTTTGCCTGTGCAGCTCACGGCGCAGGTATTGTTGTTGGCGTAGGTACCGGCGCCAATGATCGGCGAGTCACCAATTCTGCCATACCGTTTGTTGGTCAAACCTCCGGTCGAGGTTCCGGCGGCGAGATTACCATTCTGATCCAGGGCAACGCAGCCCACAGTGCCAAACTTTTCTTCGTTCTTTAGTTTATCAAAAAGCGTAGCGGACTTTTTACCGTTGTGATCCAGTTCAACTTTGTCATCCTTGATTGCTTCCTGCAACTGATCCCAGCGATGTTGGGTAAAAAAATAAGTTGAATCCACCAATTCAATTCCTTCAGCGGCAGCAAATTCTTCTGCCCCTGAGCCTGACAACAACAAAAACTCTGATTTCTCCATCACCTTTCTTGCGGCAGAGATGGGATTGCGGATATGTCTGACACCCGTGATAGCACCGCACTTCAGGTTATCTCCATTCATGATGGATGCATCCAGTTCATTGATACCGTCATGGTTGAAAACGGCACCTTTGCCGGCATTGAACAACGGAGAATCCTCCAACATACGGATAGTGGCTTCGACAGCATCCAATGCGCTGCCGCCGTTCGTGAGCATGTTGTGACCAACCTGAAGGGCAGAATCCAGCACAGCCAGATAAAGTGCCTCTTCTTCAGGTGTGAGTCCAAGCTTTTTCAGATTACCGGCTCCACCATGAATTACTATGGCAGTCTTGCCGGAAGTTGTATTTTCTGTCATGGGTTGATCTTGGTTGGTTCCACAGCCATAAATGCCGAAAACAGTTACCAACATGATTGATTGAAAGATTCTCATGGAATTTTTATCTGTGCATTTATGCCAAAAACAAAGTTACTGTTATTTCCGTCGCGCAGGCGTTGCTGTTGCAACTGGTAAAATGTTTCGAAACGAAGTGTTTCAGAATATTGGTAGGTTATCCCGGCAGCAACCCGGTATTGATCCAATCCATTTCTCACAGGATGATTCAATGGTTGGAAAAGCTCGGCAGACAAAAAAGGTGATATATAATAATTGATTTTGTAGCGGATTGAAAACCTGGTTCTGTTGTACCATCGCGGCGTTCTGATATTGTCATCAAAAAACTCACCATATACAAGTTGCTGAAGCCTGTTTCGTGCCATGAATGTAAACCTTCCGAATCCTTCGTACCAGGAGATGGTATTGTAAAGCATATTCCTTCTTTCCATGGTATTGTCGAGGTTCCTGAACAAAATATGTCTGTAATGCATTTCCACGTTGATGTTGTACTTTGTTTTATATCCGATGGAAACATCACCAAATGCAATCCACAATTCAGAAACATTCTGATTGAACATGGCTTGTGTCGATGCGCCAAGATCCCAGCTTCGGTTCAGGTATTTGCTTACGGAAATGCCATTCAGCAATACAAAATCCTGCTGCTGACCACGCACCTCTTTGGACATCAGAGCTGCATGAACAATGCATATGATCAACATCAATCTGGCAGCCATCAATATTCGTACTGATTGTTCTTTTCGTAAATAACTTCACCAGCATCACTCAACGTTCTGCGCGTCAGGAGCATTCCCCTTTTATCATAAGTCATGGTGCTCGACCGCATCAATTTGCCTTTTCCATCAAAGACCTTCTCCTCTGTTTTCTGATCCAGGTTGTTGTATTGAAAAACTGTTTTTTCGCTGATGCCGTCCGCCTTTGATTCTATCCTCAGGGTGTCTCTGCCGAACTTGTCGTAATAAAATTCTGTCTTCTCAATAATCTCTTGTGAGTTGCCCTTGAAGGTGACATCTTCGGTCACGTCGCCTCTTCTGTTGTATCGGATTGTCTGAGTTCTGGTGCACAGGCTATCTGCATCAAAGTGTTTTTCGGACACCAGCCTCCCCTTTCGGTCATATTCACTTCGGATATGATATACGACCGGCTTTCCCTTCTTCACGTCGTTGACGGTTGTGCTCACCACGGCGATTTTGCGTGATGCGATCTGTCTTGACCCCTGCGAAAAACACACCACAGGCCATGAAAGACAGAGCATGAATATGATGCAATACTTTGTCATTTCGCAATGTTGATTAATCCCAAATCGACCGATGAGTCTTTATCCTCAACATTTACTTTCACAATCACCGGCACCTGTTCATCCAGTTCGGTAAGTGTTGTATCAGTGGAATAGACGTAAATAGTGTAATCACCCGGATACAAATGGTTGAATCTGAAATAGCCATTGTAATCCGTTTTGATGCGTTTGTCATAACCGCGGTGATCACCAAAAACGATATAAACGTATTCGTCTTCCGCAGCATATTCGCCGATCACATTGGTCATGGTTGAGTTGTAATCACGCACCCAAACACGGCCGGTTATTTCCGCATCTCCTCCTATGCCCGGTTCCTTTTTACAAGCTGGCAGACATGCCGCCAAAAGGCAAATTGTGGCAATTGTGTACTTCATAATGTTATTGAATAATCAGGTTTTATTGCTGTACAATCCTGTTCTGAAATGATGATGATCATATGATTGCGTCGTATTGATTCAAGTTTACGTACAAGTATATCGCGCGTGGATGCATCAACAAGTGAAAAAGGATCCTCCATCATGAAGACCTTTTTTCCCGACATCAACATTCTGGCAAACATCAACCTGTTCGATTCTGAATTTGTAAGAATGTTTTTCTGGTCTATTCGCTTCTCGAGGTAGTCAGGAGCATCAGATTCGGAGCATAGTTCCAACTCTGTGAGCACCCTGGTTGCTCGGTGGACCTTTTCGCTGCTTGCTTTATAGCTGATGGCCTCAAATACATTTTTTCCCAGCAAAGCAAATTCTTTTCCTGATACGGTTATTAATTTCCTCACCTCAAATGGTTTGAGATCCCGGATTGAAAGCCCATTCAACAAAATATCACCTTCAAAATGATCATGCAGTTTCAACACAGCTCCAATGATATCCCGAGCAGAAAGCCCGTTCCCTGTCCGGATCCAGAACAAATTGCCAGGCTTCATAACACAGTTTAACGCCGTTTGTTGATTCCTGAGTGACTGTTTAAAATAAACACCCCGGAATTCGAGGTTATGCACCGCATCAACTGTTATCGTTTTGTCTGTATCCTCTGCCGGCAGATTGGCAATTTCCAGAAGGCCTTTCAAAGATTCTCTTCCGATTCTGACTACTGCAGGCAATCTCATCAGTCTTCTCAGCGGTGACTGCATATACAATAACAACAAAATGAAAATGAGAATATCAGATGGCGAAACATCAACAGCATGATAGGAAGCAACTAACAGCAAAACCCCTGTCATTGTAAAATACAGGAAAGGCAACATGGCATGCTGTATGGCATGAAGCAGATTGTATTCAACAGAAGCAGCATGCAATTTTCTTTCGCGACTTTCAAATTTGTTGATTTCGGGGGTTGCCTTGTTGAAGGCTTTGATGGTCATCCACGCACTGAGTCTGCTTTCGATGAAAACTGTGAGGTTCAACTTTTCATTGCGTTTCTTACCGGAAGCATTGCGCAATAGATAGGAGTATCCCCACATAATGAGCGCGGCAACCAACAATGAAAGAATCAAGACGGAAGTGAGCAAATGACTCGTGCTATAGAGAGCAAGCAGAGCAAAGAACATCACGAGCACATCAGAGGTGCTTTTTATTACGCCCTTGGAAAATAATTGACGGATTGGACTGAGTTCGCCCGCATAACGGGTCATATAATGACTCACTTTCTTAGAACGAAATGATTCATCATGATGACTTAGCTGGGCAACAAACAATTCATGTCGCAGAAAAACAGCCAGTCTGTCCTCCAGTGTGTTCAGCAAATATTGCTCAACGAATGAAAGGATGACACGTATCAAGATCAGTAATACAAAGAAGATCAGGAAGGCGTGCAGATCGACGAG
Source organism: Crocinitomicaceae bacterium (assembly GCA_040381475.1). GTDB lineage: Bacteria > Bacteroidota > Bacteroidia > Flavobacteriales_D > Sanyastnellaceae > JAIBBG01. Next base: position 8,032 of record JBEIHH010000034.1, read on the forward strand.
GTCTATTCCGACAGCGTGCAAAAATCCACCCTTTGCGGTATTGCCACCGAACACAATTTCTATGTATCGTCCAATGCTCAAAGGCAGCATGACCTGAACCAAAGAACCAGCCAAAGCACAAAACATGGCAATGAAGGTCATTGTCATGTTTTTTCCAATAAATGACTTGATCACATTTCCGGTCATTGCAGACATGCCGGAAAATTAGTCAAGTTTCTTCAAGAAAATGTCGTTGAGTTCGCCTGTCATGATTTCTTCAATGGTATGTACCGGCAATCCGATCTGCTCTTTGGCCTCTGTGATGAGCAAAGGACTCATGGTAAATCTTCCGCTGATCATACAAGGTCTGATGCCAATTTCAGCCAGCATCCTTACCCCCTGAATCGCACTCAAGCTATCTCCACAGGAAAACACGACGTTGTGAATGGTTTTCATGAAAGCGCTATCGCGCAGCAAAAATGCAGTTTCGCGTTGCAACAAGCCATCTGCAATTTCCATGACGATGTAATCCGGTTTGTGCGAATCCAGCGATGCGAGAAGCGATTGATACATATCAAGGATAGTTTCTTTATCGCACATATAAGTCGAAGGAAAACCCATATCACTAAAATCACGGGTAACATCTGCACCACAGTCAAAAACCATGTCCTTGTCTTTGGTATAAGCTGTACCGGTCAGTTTAATAAAGGCCACAGTTTTTCCGGTTTCTTTAAGCCCCCGGGCGACGTGGGCCGCAGTGGTCGTTTTGCCGCTGTCCATGGTAGAACCAATAGACAATATGACTTTGGCATCATTGGAAACCTTTCCGTTGAATTTATGTCGGCTCAAGCCCAGGAACTTTGTATTGATCACTTCACCTGCCGTATTGCAACAATAGCCGATCAACTTCACTGTGGTTGGTTCGTGGTCTTTCAGTGATGCATTTTTGGTGCGTACAATACCAATGGCTCCGCCTGCACCCAGAATGTGGTAAATATCCAATGGTGTATCGGGCACGTATCCTTCAAACTGTGCTGTGGCATAGCGATCGGCAAACGTCGCCATGATAAGATCTTTTTCAAAAATCCAGCTCAGTCTTTTGTCTTCCCCCTGGATGTTGCTGTGGCGGTCGATTTCAACAATTTCGAAGATACCTACATCGCCTGCCTTCGGCTTATGGGTGATGTTCTTTTCAGTGTTGAGCACATAGTCTTTTACCAACTGCGATGTAATGGTTTTTTTAATACGCATAAGGACGTGTTATTTCTTGATTATTTTTTTTGTTGTGTTTGATTGAGCGTTGCCGATCGTAATAAAATAGGCTCCTGCAGGCAGTGCCGAAACGTCTAACTGACAAGATGAAGAATTGACTTTTTGCATCAAAATCAGTTTACCTTCGGCATCAGTCAGATTCAATTCGAATCCTTCAGTATTGTTTGCGCGAATGCATACCTCGTCGACGCATGGATTCGGATAGACATCGAATAATTGTCTGCGGCGCATTTCCGCAACCCCTACATTCAGATCATACTTCACCACGAGGATATCGCGCTGATCGGTTGCTGACCAGGTACTTCCACCGAGATAAATTCCATTCGCATCTGCATGAATCACATTGGCGACATCCAAGCTATCTGAAACAGACAATGTTGTTTGCTGCTGCAGCTCGCCATTGTCCGGATTGTAAGCAATGGTATTCAGTGCGTAATCAATATTCTCTGAAGTGCCTGTGTTGGAATGACACGTCACTACTACGCTGCCTTCCGCTGCAACGGTGAGATCATCGCCGATGTCATCAGATCCGGCAGATAAAGAAAAAGACTGCATCCAAAGCTGACTCCCCGAGTAATCATAGCATATCGTCACGCAGTCATTTGAAACATCTGCTCCGATTTGAGTGTCTGAAAATCCGGTTATATAAACCTTACTGTTGCGCACTTCAATACCCTCAGCGACATCATTGCCATCACCGAGACCATTGTAGCTTTCATTCAGAAACACTACACCATCCGCACCGACACCGATGGTGAAATAGTCATTCACATCCATGCCTGGAACCATTTCAGATGCTCCGGTCAAGAATACATTTTCGTCAGCGTCGATTTCCATGTCGAAAGGCTCATCCTTTCCTCCGGGACCTGCAAAACTCTGCGCCCATTGTTGCTGACCCGCATTGTTATATTTGATGATCAGAAAATCATCATTGCCATTCACAGACCTCTTTCCTCCTACATAGACATTGCCATTTGCGGCCACCTGAATAAACTCACCCCGATCGATACCGCTTCCACCATCATAAACGGCCAGCCATTGTTGCACACCCGCTGTATTGTATTTGATCGTCAGCACCTGATCATTTGTAATCAACGGTGAAACATCAATGTCGGTTTTACCCGTTATATATACATTGCCCGTTGCATCCAATGCAAGATCGAAAGATCTGTCGGATTCATTTACAGAACCATTGTAAAAAGATGACCAAAGCAGGACACCCGACGAAGAGTACTTTCTGACAGTAACATCAGATCCGGTTCCGGTATTTTTGGTATAACCACCAATCACTACACCTCCATCAGGGGCGATGGCGATTCCGTTGGCTTCTTCATCGCTGCCGAACAGAGTACCCGTGAACTGTCGGGTCCACAAGGTATCGCCGGAAGCATCCAACTTCGCAACAAACATGTTGCGATCGGTATCCTTCGACACCATGTATCCGGCGACATACACATTGCCGGTAGCGTCAGTGATGATCTTTCTGACATTTTCACTGTTATCGCCGTATCCATCGTACGACTCTTCCATCACCAGCTCTCCGGCAGGATTGTATTGTAGAATGAGCGCGTCGAGTTGTGCAGACGAATTTTCTGATGAACCTGCCACGAATACATTACCCGAAGATGCAAGGAGACAGGCATTGCTCAGGTCCTGCTGCTGATTGATTCCAGCATATGTATTGATCCAGGAAACAGAACCACCGCTGTTGTATCGAATAGTTACAATATCGTTTTGAATCACAGCCGTACCATCTGCATCAGAATAACCGGTGACATACGCACTACCATCAGTTGCCAGACTCACACCGCGCACGATGTCGTCGCTGTTTTGAACAGGACCATCGTAGAAGGCCGTCCATTGTTGTTGTCCCGAACTATTATACATCACCACCCTGAAGACATAATTGAGGATGGCCGTGGCCTGATTATCACTTCTGCCAGCCACAATGAAGTCTCCGGCTGGTGTCACCGATATGTAATCCGCCCTGTCGTCTTCCACATTGTCGTATGCAACACTCCAGAGCACGAGACCTGAAGAATTGATTTTCACCGTGCGGAAGTCATCATCGTTTCCGTTATCACTGCGTCCGGTGATATAAATGTTTTCCTGACTGTCCATGCCCATGCCGGTAGCACGATCGGTACCACCATTATCAATGAACTGAGACCACTGAAGCGTGCCGGACTGGTTGTATTTGAGTATGGCATAATCGTCGTCATTGCCATTGTCCGATCTGCCTGCTACATAAACATCGCCGTTGCTTCCGGTTTTTATGGCCGCAGCGCGGTCCGTAGCATTACCGAGGTCGTTGAAACGTTGTGCCCACAAGAAGGTACCCTCAGAGGAATATTTTACCGTAAGAAAATCATCGTTGGAATTGCTGGTCGGATCGCGATCGCTTTCGCCGGTTACTAACACATTTCCACTGTTGTCGATGGCAATGGCATTCGCCTGTTCGTACTGATTGAACTGAGTATCATTATAGACCGCAGCCCACAAAGAATCGCCATCAGCGCTCAGTGCGATGGTAAAAAAATCATTCCCTACCTGAGGGTTATTGATGTAGCCGGTTGCTACCACACCGCTGGCATTGACTGCAATCGCATTGGCTTCATCAGGACCGTTGCCCAGGCCGTTCCATGTTTTTAACCATAAAAGCGCGCCATTCGACGCGTATTTGGCAACCATAAAATCTGAATTTCTGTTGAGATTCATGGTCGACCCACCTAAGTAAACATTTCCCAGGTTGTCCTGCGCCAGGCAGGTATACCGGTCGGAAAAATCACCCTGACCATTGATTGTGGTGTGCCATTGCTCCGCAAACTGAGCGGATACGACATGGGCAGAGATAAAAAACAGAAAGCTGGTAAAAATCTTATTCATAAAAAATCAATTAGGGCAAGTATTCCCAAAGTTACCGATCAAAATGAGCAAATCAGAGACACTGATGATTGAATCATTGTCCAGGTCGGCCGGGCATTCTGATGTGTTATTAAAAATACAAGTTCCATTATCTGCTGTAGCCTGCAGGTCATAATTCACAGCAGAAGTATAGGTACATCCGTAGACCGGAATTGTGAACTGGCATGAACCATCATCCACAGTGGCAGCAGGATTGTAATTGATGGCATCGCTGCAAACACAACCGGTAATGAGGCAACTGCCATCATCAGTATTGGCAACCGGATTAAAATTCGTAGCCAGAACATTGGTACAACCCAGGATTGCGGCGGCAAAGCAGGAATTTGAAGCACCGGGGGTACCATTCAGATCGTTGGCACAATAAGCAGAGCTGACATCATTGTCCAGATCAGGATTGATGAGTTCCAGGGAAGGGCCATTTCCATCCGCCTGCACAGGCCAGCAGCCAGCGTTGGCATAAGTTACAATGTCTACAGGAATATTGTGATTTTCATACAGCCTGATGGTTTCTCCAATGTTGCTTAGGTCATCGGTAAAAGGAACGACAGTATAACCGCCACCGCTGTAGGTTGCCACATTGGCGGCAAACAACAGATAGCCGTTCGACGGAATTGTGGTACCTGCAGGAATCACCGCATCAATAGCGTCGGCTATTCTCCATCCCCCAACGTTGACAGGTGAGGCGGTATTGTTTCTAATTTCAACGAATTCAAAATCCACATCGGGATAACCCATGATATCATTGGGATTGTAATGAATTTCGTTGATGACTACATCAGGAACAGTATAAATACACGATCCGTTGTTCGACGTGGCAGCAGGACTAAAGTTGAGTGCTGCGAGATCGGTGCAACCAGGTATGGTGCAAGAGCCGTTGTCGGATGTCGCAGCCGGATTGAAATTGGATGCGGCAGGGTTGGTGCAGCCGGCAACCTGATTTGTAGTGCTGTAAAGTCTGAAGTAATCGAATGCGCACTCTTCTCCCTGAGAAGTATTCTTGCAGGTTACTCTGAATTGAATTGAAGTTCCAGTAACAGGAATAACGGCATTAAACTGCTGAAAGACAGAAGACAATGCCACTCCATCGCCGAGGCCGTCGAGATTGGCATCATGATACAAACCGGTATTCTGTATCTGTGCATTGGCAGCAAATTGCAGCAATTTCACCCATGGTGCTGCGTCCATTTTGTATTCAACAAAAAACTGATCCGTAAAATCCCACCCTCCTTGTGGATTACCCGTTGCAAAGAGTCCACGGAACAGGAGATTCGATTGTCCGTTGACATTGACAGGACTAAATGTGATGATCTTTTCACTCAATCCGTCGCCACCAGGAGTTATGTTCAGATTTTCACCAGCCCAGAAGAAAGTGCTATGCATACCGCTATATGGTGCAACGACGTTGGAAATATTGCTGCCGGTGGTTCGGTTGAAATGACCATTCAAATTGGCGGTAAAAACACTAGCTGAGGTATAAGAAATTCCGAGACCGTTGGTTTCAAAGTCCTGAGACCATATCTGAGCAACAAAATTTTGTGCGGTCAATACCGACAAAACAAACAGAAAATATTTCATGAATTTTGGTCTATTCTTTTTGGTTAAAATATCACCAGATATGAAATCAACTCATACCGCAGGCAAATAAAATACAAATGTCCTCTCAAAAACCCTACACAAAGCTCAAATATTACCTCGGTGATTTGTATTTGATGCTATTCCCACCATAAAGTTATTCACTCCATACAACGTAGATCGCTCATTGGAAAGTAGCAAACGAAGTTGTGTGCATTTGAGCAGTCAAGCTGACAAAGCATTACAACAAGAAATTTAACTTGGAACAAGTAAATCCGCGAATGGCGTTCGCTGTCATCCAATCATGGACATTCTTAACTGAATGATAACACGATTTATTCACGCTGGACTTGTGGTGCGCGCATTGAAATACGCCTCCTTGTGCAAAACAATGATATCGCAGACCTTCGAGCCGGGATTTATTACATGAACACAGGGTATTAATACGCAAAAGTTGTGAAGTCAGGAAACAATAACTGAACTCTACACAATTGTCATAAATCGACCTATTTCTTGATTGGAAATTTATACTACGGGAGAATTCTTTGTGGTATCCAAAAGAAAATTTGCGATTCCTTCATCAGTTGATTTTCATGAAATCCACGATATTCCTCCAATTGTTTGATTTTACTCGAAAAATAATTTACGAGCTCACTGATTTCTCCACCGGATAAGCTCTCAATTTCATCGATCCTCTTTTTCAAAAGTTCAATTCCATTTGATCCCGGCAGTCCAAACATCCGCTTGAATACTGTTTCCATGGTCATATTGCCTATTTGGCTTTGAGACTCTGTCCTTCCAACGTAAGTGCTCGCCAATGACTTGAACGCTGATTGTAGCTTTTCTTTTCGAACGTTCATATCATTGTTCGGATCGACCAATTTTTCCATGTCATCAATTAATTTCAGAAACTCACCATCTTCAACAAACAAAACAAACTCGAACATCGGGCCACTCACCCCGCTGTTTTCGATGCATGCATAACCCTCAATGAAAAACTGTACGTTAGATTGAGATGCACGAAGCAATAAATCGGTATCAACTTTCATAGAACTCAGAAAGTTCCTTGTAGCCTCGTCCATTTCAAATCTTTTACCAACGCCTTTGATCTGTGCGTCCGATTTTGAAAAAAGCCGGTCATTATTTTCTATTGATTCCAGTATTATTTTGGTAATCTCGTTCTTCAAACGGCCTGTGCTCATTGGTTGATTAGGAGGTGACCAAACGAAAAAACCAGGAACAGGAGAGGCCTCCGGAAATGGCATTCTCACCAAAGCCGGATCGGCCGGATCTGATTGATAATTGATCTCGGATATAATCGGGTAAATATGACTGTAACTGCTGCGAATGCTGCGTGCAGAATTTACAAGCAGCTCATTAAAATCATCGTTAAACTTAAAGAATGATGGATCACCGTTGTTTTTTACCTGAAAACACATGAGACTGCAATTCAACTTTGCCATCTTCGATTCTATTTGAGCTCTGGTTGCCACGTTGTCATTCGGGTCATTACCCTCCGCCCCAATGAGAATAATAATATTTGTTTCATTCTGTTGATTGGACTTAGCCAACATATCAAGACCTTCATTCAGTCCACGATAAACTGACTTATACTCGGCTCTTGGACCACAATCGACCCGAACTATCTCCTCACTCAAGAAATCGATGACCTCCTGCTCATTCACCGTCAGTGGCTGCTGTTCAATAATTGTATTTCCGCACGCCGTTTCACTTAAAGCCCGATAAGCCACTGCTCCAAATTCAATATTGGAGTTACCTCCTGAAACTTCCATGGCAAGCATTGTCGCATCCCGTATTGCTGTGCAAACCGGCTTGGCATATGCCATCATGCTTTGTGATCCATCCATGACAAATACTATATTGATGTTGGATTTTTTATCGCGCTTAAACTCGTATTCCTTGTTCAATTGAATTTGTTCTTCCGCATCAATTATTGCCTCACCATTTTCGTTAAACACAGGTGTTACAACTCCGGTATGAATAACTCTCGGGGTCCCATCTTTTATTTCAAGCACCGGAAAACGATAATAATTTGGATCGTAGCGCTTTTCAAATTTATCCACATAAGGAATTTCTGATGCCACCGGGCTTACCACTCTGGGATTTTTGTAATAAGCTAAAGCATCTACCTCCATTGTAAATACTTTCACCGGAATTTGACTCACCTTTCTTTGTTGGGCCGAATAGGCCGATGGCTCCACTGCCATTCTCTGACTCCATTCCTGAATTATATCTTTCGAAACCCAACCTAATAGATCATCTCCGGCGCTCAATGGCGTGATGTAGGTGCCTTTTGCAATGAGAAAGTGGCCAGCCTGTTCCTTCATGATGAAAACAAAGGCGTACAGATTGATTTTAGATTATTACTTAAACCTGAATCACCCCAACATTATACGGCCTTTCCGCCGGCGCATTGTTTGCTGCTTCGATACCCATGCTGATCCATTTGCGGGTATCCACCGGATCGATGATGGCATCAAGCCAGAGACGCGCTGCGGCGTAATAAGGAGAAGTCTGTGTATCGTATCTGTCTTTGATTTTATTGTACAATTCGTCTTCGCGCTCTTTGGTGATCTCCTCCCCTTTTGCTTTCAATGATGACACTTCAATCTGCAATAACACTTTGGCTGCCTGGGCACCGCCCATCACAGCAACCTGTGCCGTAGGCCAACCTACAATCAGCCGAGGGTCGTATGCCTTGCCACACATGGCGTAATTGCCGGCACCATAACTGTTGCCCATGATGATGGTAAACTTCGGCACCACACTGTTGCTCTGTGCATTCACCATCTTCGCTCCGTCTTTGATAATACCGGCATGCTCACTTCGCGAGCCTACCATAAATCCGGTAACGTCTTGCAAAAACACCAATGGAATATTCTTCTGATTGCAATTCATGATAAATCTTGCCGACTTATCTGCTGAGTCATTGTAGATGACTCCACCAAGCTGCATCCCTTCTTTTTTGCTTTTTACCGTTATCCGTTGATTGGCAACGATGCCCACACTCCAGCCATCAATACGTGCGTTGAGGCAGATAATACTCTTGCCATAATCCGGTTTGTATTCGTCGATGGTACCCGCATCAACCAGTCTGTTGATGATGTCCATGGTGTTGTAGGGCTTCACCCGATCATCGGGCATCAGACCATAAATTTCTCGCGAACTGAACTGCGGTTCTTCGCTTTTTGCACGGTCAAAACCTGCCTTCTGGCCGATGGTACCCATTTTGTCCATGATGTTGCGAATGCGGTTCAGGGCATCTTTATCGTCTTTGGCTTTGTAATCAGTTACACCGGAAATTTCATTGTGTGTTGTCGCACCGCCGAGTGTTTCGTTGTCGATGTCTTCACCGATGGCGGCTTTTACAAGATATGATCCTGCCAGGAATATGGTGCCCGTCTTGTCTACGATCATGGCTTCATCGCTCATGATGGGCAGATAAGCTCCTCCAGCCACACAACTCCCCATGATAGCGGCAATTTGCGGAATACCCCGCGAGCTCATGATGGCGTTGTTGCGGAAAATTCGACCAAAGTGCTCTTTATCGGGAAAAATTTCATCCTGCATGGGCAAATAAACCCCTGCGCTGTCCACAAGGTAAATGATGGGCAAGCGATTTTCCATTGCAATCTCCTGCGCCCGAAGATTCTTTTTACCTGTCATTGGAAACCAGGCTCCGGCTTTCACTGTGGCGTCATTGGCAACAACAATACATTGCTTCTTTTTGATATAGCCCATCACCACAACTACTCCTGCAGCCGGGCATCCGCCGTGCTCTTTGTACATTTCATCTGCTGCAAAGGCACCGATTTCAATCCGCGGTGCGTCCTTGTCGAGCAGATAGTCGATTCGTTCGCGAGCAGAAAGCTTACCCTTTTCGTGTTCTTTGTCGATGCGGGCCTTGCCTCCACCTTCGTATATCTTGTCGAGCTTGCGGTTGAGGTTTCCCACAAGCTGCATCATCTTGTCTTCGTTTTTATTAAACTCCAGATTCTCAGCCATGGTCATTGAATGTGGGGGGCAAGTTACATCAGGAGGGGGAGATTTTTTGTTTCAACACGGAGACACGGGGGCACGGAGGAATACGGAGGTTCTTTTTTTTCAACACGGAGGCACGGGGGCACGGAGGAATAAGGAGGTTTTTTTTGATTGAACAAGGAGGCACGGGGGCACGGAGGAATAAGGAGATTTAAGAAAGAATGAGAGGAGATTTGATTTGTTTTGTTTTTTCAGCTTAGTCGGAGATCTAGGGCCAATGGATGTCTCGGATTGATGATTCTGCGGATTCCGGTTTTCATCAAAGCAGAGTTAAAATTCAGTAATAGTCCCAATGGCAAATTGCCAAGTATAAGATACGTATTTACCTGCGCGTAATGCACACTGTGTATCTCTTCGACGGCCTTGACTTCTATTAGAATCTGATCATTTACAACTAAATCAAAACGGCATGCCTCACCAAGATCAAACCCACGATAAATATATGACGGAGAATATTCGCATTTGACTTCTAGACCGATATCGATAAGGGCTGCACAGAGCAGCCTTTGATACATTTTCTCCAACAATCCTGGCCCGATCTCTTTGTGTATAATCATTGCTTCGCGAATGATTATTGAAGTGATTTCATTCAGTGATTTTTGATTCATGCGTCCAAAAATCAACAAACCAAATCCTTGATCATTCATCGACAAAAGAGACCATATGGCTGTTATGCCTTATTGCACCTCTTAAAGGTTCATTGATAATGATCGACAAAGAATATTATTCCAACAGTATTTTTATAACTATGCCGACACTTCCTCCCAAAATCCGAATTTCCCTCTTTGTCCCTCCATGTTAAAACTAAAGAACCCTCTGTATTCCTCCGTGCCTCCGTGCCTCCGTGTTAAAAATTCCTCCTTATTCCTCCGTGTCCCCGTGCCTCCGTGTTGAATCGCATCATCACTCTGGTAAAACAATCGTTCGTTTGCTGGAGGTATGTGCTCCCCAAACGCCCAATGCTCCGCCGCTGATATTGCCTTCCGGATTAGCCGGTGCTGCTGAAAACGGACTTCCGGCATCTTCAGATGCGACAGAACCAAGGGTTTGATAAAATTCGTAAAGCTCCGCATCAAGTGACTGTAACTCTGCTTCTACCGTATCGCCCGGCTCAAACAAAGTTGTAAAAATTGGTATCCGGATGAGGTTTCCGTCGTTGAGATTATCATCTACAACCAGCAAGTCCTCTGCTTCCCGCTGTGGTGTGCCATTGACCGACGACAGCAATCTGTAGTAATTCTTGCCAATCTGATCCTGATAAATCATAAAGACATTATATCCTTCCGGTTGACCGAATATGGATTCCTGGAATTCATATTCCAATGTATCCAAAGCAATTGACGGCATCATGTGTGAAACGGCAGTGTATTCGTCATTACCAATGGTCACTTTCAATTTGTAATCTGCATCATTGATGATATTGAGGCCATTTATTTTATACAAACCCTGACCTTCATGATTTAAAATAAAGACGTTGTCATCGGGCATAGTCAGCTGAACGATGGCATTTGCGACCGGCTCAGGAGGATCGACGGTGAAGAAACTGGTCGTTTTGGTAATTCTGACCATAGCGCTATCACCACCTTCATAAATGGATCCCTCAATTACGATTTGTCTGTCTGCATCGTTTAGTTCAATATCGATCACCTTCTGACAACTACTTAGCATCGTCAGCGATAAAATTGCTATGATAAATTGTTGTTTAATTTTCATGTTCATCAGAATGTAAAGTTGTAAGTAACTGAAGGAACAATTTTGAAGAGTGCTGTGCGCACAGCTTCCTGCTGGCCCGGATTGTTCGCGTTTTCTCTGAACGTGATAGAATAGGCGTTCTCTCGGGCATACAAATTATATATAGAAAAATTCCAAGACGATTCGAATCGCTCATGCTTCTTTTTGTTATCGATAGTCAGGCCTAGGTCCATCCTGTGATAATTCGGCATCCTGTATCCATTGCGTTCTGTGTAATAGGGCACAGTAAGTCCATCAATCACGTATTTCCCTGAAGGGAAAGTGACTGCATCTCCGGTATTGAACACCCAGTTTCCTGAAAGCTTGACGCGAGGTGTAATTTCATACATCAGCACAATAGCAAGATCGTGAATGCGATCCTGACGTGCAGGAAATTCATTACCATCGTTGATGGCATCGATGGTTCGCAACGAGCGGGAAAGCGTGTAACTAACCCAGCCTGTGAGCTTTCCTGACTGCTTGCGCAAGAAGAATTCTGCTCCATATGCTCTTCCCGTTCCGAACACCAGCTGTCCTTCTGCTTCGTCATTGAAAAACAAATCAGCTCCATTGCGATAATCAATGACATTGTCCATCAACTTATAATAACCTTCGATACTGATCTCAAAAGTGTTGTCGCGCAGATTTCGGAAGTAACCCAATGAAACCTGATCCGAAACTTGCGGTTTTATGTTGTTACTGCTTGGTACCCAAATATCCGTGGGTTGAGAAGAAGTTGAATTTGAGAGCAAATGCAGATACTGATACGACCTGTTGGCGGAGGCCTTGACAGAACTCTTTTTGTCGATTTCGAATCGGGCTGATAATCGAGGCTCAAATCCACCATACTGCTTGATGCTTTCTCCTGAACCATACTCTGTGACAGAAGTGCGGACACCATCCTCATTGAATGTATATGCCTTGCCTTCTCCTAAATAATTGAAATAAGAATACCTCAGTCCATATTGTAAACCAATGCGCTCTGTAACACTGTGATCATTTTGCACATAAACTCCGCCTTCCAGTGCATACTTATCAGTGAGCCTGGTATCAGTAAAAGAAGCATAGTCACTGGTGACTTCACCCGGAACGAAAGTGTGGTAAATCGCATTCACACCGAATTTGATTTTGTTGGATGGATTCGGGAAATAAGAAAAATCCTGTTTGAGATTCCAGTCACGAATGGATGAGGTAAACTTTACCTCGCTTCCGCTGGCATCGAATTTGAACCTGTAACTATAATCGCTATAAATGACTGATGTATTCGAAAATAGTTTGTCATTCCATATGTGATTCCAGCGCAAGGTGCCAGTAGCATTTCCCCAGTCAAAGCCGAAAAAATCGGATAGTCCGAAGTTGTCGCGGCCAAAATAACCCGACAGGTATAGCCTGTTTTTTTCATTGATCTGATAATTGGACTTGACATTAAGATCGTAAAAATATAATATTGAATTCTTGATATTTTCATCTTTGGATGCCTTCAGAAATAAATCGGCATAGGTTCTTCGACCGGAAATCATGAATGAACCCTTGTCTTTTACAATGGGGGCTTCGATGGTAAGCCTGGAGGAAATCAAACCAATACCACCGGTCACACCAAACCTCTTTGAGTTACCATCGCGCATTTTGATATCCATCACCGAAGAAGACCTTCCTCCATATTCAGCAGGCATACCTCCTTTGTATAACGTCACATCTTTCAACGCATCAGAATTGAATACACTGAAAAATCCGAGCAGGTGCGATGCGTTGTAAACCGGTGCTTCGTCGAGCAGCACCAGGTTTTGGTCTGCACCACCGCCACGCACGTAAAATCCGGCATTGCCCTCTCCCGCACTTTTCACACCCGGTGTCATTTGAAATATTTTGATAATATCCCTTTCACCAAATAATACCGGTACTGATTCAACCGCTTTGGGATCAATTTTCACAACTCCCATTTCAGCGCTGCGTATATTTTCATCCGTCCTGTCTCCTTCAATGACGACCTCGCTGAGCGTTGCACCCTCTTCTTCCAATTCAATGTTCAACGTCTTATTGGCGTCCAGCGAGATTTCGATTTCCTTCGTTTGATAACCAAGCATCTGACAAACCAAAGTGTATTGTCCTTTGGGTAATGTCAGGGAGTAAAATCCGTAAGCATTTGTTGCTGTTCCCTTTCCGGGCAACTGACGCACGCCCACCAGCACGCCAATCAGGTCTTCTCCATTGGCTTTATCCTTGATCGTTCCGCTTACACTGGCATTCTGAGCAATCAACTGCATACTGAGGGACAGGCCCGATATCAGCATCAGGAGAGGTAGTTTCTTTATAAGTCTTTCAAGCTTCATATGTTCGATTCGCATTTTACGGGTGCAAAACAGGAGCGAATTTGGGTTTAATTATTCCCCGAGTAGGCGAAATAGTATCAACGGTCGGTGAATTAAGCTTAACGGCAGATATACGGGAGGAGGAGCAATCTCAACACGGAGACACGGGGGCACGGGGGAATAAAGAGGGTTCTTTTTTTTCAACACGGAGACACGGGGACACGGAGGAATAAAGAGGGTTCTTTTTTTTCAACACGGAGACACGGGGACACGGAGGAATAAAGAGGGTTCTTTTTTTTTTAACACGGAGACACGGGGGCACGGAGGAATAAGGAGGTTTTTGTTTTTTTAAACACGGGGGCACCTGAGGAATAAAGAGGTATTAGGAGGAATAAGGAGGATTTATTTATGCTGGCTTAAAGCCGCAGTTCTCCAGCGAGTGGATGCCTGGTATTGATAATTCTCCGGATACCCGTTTTCATCAAAGCAGAATTGAAATTCAGCAATAGCCCCAAAGGCAGATTACCAATGAGAAGATACGTATTGACCTGCGCATAATGAACGCTGTGTATTTCCTCTACCGCTTTTACCTCAATCAGAACCTGATCATTAACCACAATATCAAACCTGCAGGCAGCACCAAGGTCGAAACCCCTGTAGATAAAAGTCGGTGAAAACTCTGTGGTGATTTTTAGTCCGGCATCTATCAGCGCCGCACACAATAGCTTATGATACATCTTTTCCAGCAGACCAGGTCCGATTTCTTTATGGATGATCATGGCTTCGTGAATGACACGTGAAGTAATATCATTCAATGGCATTTGATTCATGCCTTCAAATCTCGAAATCCGGATTTTGTGATGATGCCACACCATAGCATCTTATGCGTTTATATACTGTCGCTCTATTGCAAAAGCTTTCTGAGAAACCACTCAATCGCACATATATTCCGCTATCATACAGATAACTTAATATTCACATGAATAAGTATCACCCCAATTTCTAATCCATCTTAACTCCCCGGATCAAAACTCTCCAACCTTCTATTTCTCTTTATTCCTCCGTGTCTCCGTGCCTCCGTGTTCAAAAAAAAAACCTCCTTGTTCCTCCGTGTCTCCGTGCCTCCGTGTTCAAAAAACAACCCTCCTTATTCCTCCGTGTCCCCGTGCTTCCGTGTTAGAGCGATTCAAGAAATTGAAGCAATGCCTCCCTATCTGATGCGGGCAGTGACTTGAAGTATTCCTTCGCCCAGTGCGCTTCTCCCCCGTGCCAGAGTATCGCTTCTTCAAGAGATGCTGCGCGGCCATCATGCAGAAATCTGGCTTGGGGATTAACAAGTAAAGTTAGTCCGATACCCCACAGCGGAGGCGTGCGCCACTCATTGGTAGACGCTGCAAAATCCGGACGCCCGTCGGCGAGCACTTCGCCCATGTCATGGATCAGTAAATCGGTATAAGGATAAACGACCTGGTTTGACAATTCAGGAATTACACTTGTGCCGGTAGTCAGACTTGGCGTGTGACATCCATTGCAGTTGAGCTGATAGAACAATTCCCGCCCCCTCATGACGATGGGATCTTCCAGGTTTCTTGGAGCAGGTACACCGGTTACTCGCAGAAAATTGCTGATATCGTTGATGACATCGGATCCTACATCCGGTTCAGGTCCAAAACCAATGGTGGCATTCGACTGTCCGCTGCCAACTTCCACAGCGAACGCTCCCGGAGAGGTAATGCCCATATCATCATGAAATGCAGATGCCGTTTGTTGTTCGATGGTAGGATTGGATGCTTTCCAGCCAAAGCGCCCCAATTCCATCTGGCCTGTCATGGCATTCCAAACATAATTTGCACGTCCACTGATATAATCGTTGTCGCTGTCAGTTTCATCTTCGCGTGAAACAATCTCCGATTCCGGCACTGCTTCGAGCAAACCCAGACCATAAACCGGAGAACCAAGTCTCAACGTATATAATATTCCCGGAGGTAACTCAGCATATGTATTGATCAACTGATGGTAAGGTTGATTCATGGGTACGGTTGATCCATCCGCATATGTTTCGTTGAAAACATCATAGAAGAAAAGAAAATTCGCTTCAGGGACAGTGCCATCAATAGCACGCGTCTGAAGTTGATTGCCGTATCCAGGAACGGGCAGAGGCTGACCATTTTCACCATCACCGGCAAGGCTGAATCGCATGAGCAGGCCCGAGTTGTAATCAATTTCCGTCTGAGGCGGCTGAGAGCGTCCGTTGCCCGCATGACAGGAGATGCAGGATGTATTGATGAAAAGCGGACCCAATCCGTCAAAATCGCCCTGTCCATAAGGTACAAACTCCTGATGAAACAATGACCTGCCCTGATCAAACATCTGACGCGACAATGCGCTGCCGTTGGCAATGACCATGTTGTAGGCGTTGGCATCTGCAACGAAAACTGTTGCTTCACCGCCGGCATAATATTCCGGATTGACGGGCAGATCCGTTGATACTTCATCGACCTCTGAAGGATCATGACGACAAGAAAAGATCAATACCAGACAGCCGATTATCAGGGCGCCGTATTTAATTCTTTTTGACCATTCCATGGAAAGCGAAAGTTACGAAGGTCTTTGTAAAACAAAAAAAGGGCGCAAGCGCCCCTTCCTTTCGACATATTTTTTTTAGGCATATGCACAAATAACTCCGCCCATCAGTGCCATGGTGAGTGTCCAATACCCGACATGAACGAAAATGTACTTAGCGCTTTTTCTTTCATACAAGGCAACTATACCTGTTATTGGCATGGCAAAAAAGATACCGGCCAATACGCCATGGAATGCACCGTGTTTGAAGGTGCGATAAAGCTTCCCGTATTTCTCCATGAAAACCATCATGTCCGAACCAGGGTCACTTGCATTTGGAATATCAGCGAAAATGGAACCTACATGCATCTGATGCACAACTACCTGT
Source organism: Crocinitomicaceae bacterium (assembly GCA_040381475.1). GTDB lineage: Bacteria > Bacteroidota > Bacteroidia > Flavobacteriales_D > Sanyastnellaceae > JAIBBG01. The sequence continues at coordinate 24,832 of JBEIHH010000034.1, forward strand.
AGTAACATCAAGGATAAAAACAAGCCAAAAACATAGGTTAATGCAAATATTTTTCCCATACCTGAGCCAGAAGCCCTGGAAGGGTCAAATCCGGAAGCCTGCATCCAGGATTTTCCAAAAACTTTGTCATTGTACCAGATAAAACCGGTAATAAGCGGAATAATAGCCGCAATAGGTAGTATGTACCAATTCATAGTGATAGTGGGTTTTGATTAGTTGGTTAAAGTAGGAACAATTCAAAGCAAAGACCACATGTTGACATATTAAGGTTCACCGTGGTTTGTTCATTGTTTTGGTTGAACAATATAATGAATCGCATTGACGCCACACGGAAGCACTCGTTAACTCCGAACTATATACTCTATGCAGGCAATACTAATTTGATCTGGCGAGTGACTCCATCCACCTGTTGAGCAGAATAACGATGAGCGAGAATCCGGCAAGGATAATCCACAAGGTAGAATACCCGAAATGATCCATGACTTGCGTAGCAATAATAGGTGTGGCTATCTGGGCAACAGACCAGGCCATGACATAAAGCGATGCGTATTGCCCCTTATTGTGTTCAGCTGCTCTCTCGTTCATGAACGTGTTCATGAAAGGCATGGCAAACATTTCTGAAAAAGAAATGATCACTGTAATAACAATGAGCCAAATGAACCCATGTACAAAAAGCAACATAACGTAAGCAATCAGCAATAGCAAAGCGCCAACGAAGATCCAGAAGTAAGGTGTTCGTTTTTTTTCAATTTTAAATATCAAAACCATTTCAATTGCGGCCACCAGAAGTCCATTGAGCGCCAGAATAAAACCGATCTGACTTTCACTCAACTGCTCTGCGTCTTTATAATACAGCGACATGGTGGTGAACAATTGAAAGAACGCGGTTGCGTAAATGCAAACCAGCGGGATAAACACCAGATAAGCCTTGTCGCGGAAAGGTGAGTCCTTTGCTTTGTTGTGTTCTTCAGCTTTTTCGATCTGGGATTCCTTTTCTGAACCTTTCTTTTTGTGTTGCTTGTTGTCAAGGAAAAAGTAAATACTCAGGCCTGCCAGCATGCAGGTCAATCCATCGGCCCAGAAAATTAACTCATAACTGACTGATGCAAGCAAACCACCAACGGCAGGTCCCACAGCAAAACCAAGATTGATGGCAAGACGATAAAGCGAAATAGAACGGGTGTAGTTTTCGGAAGTAGAATAATGAGAAATGGCAACCATTCCCGCTGGTCGAAATGACTCTCCCAAAGCACTGAGAACGAACATTCCGGCAGCAAGCGCATAAAAATGATGAATTTGCCCGACGATGATGAACATGACACCACCAATCAGCAGGCTCGAAAACATCACCGGATAGTATCCTATGCGGTCAATGATCTTGCCACCAATATAAACCCCGACAAAAGAACCGGCTCCAAACAAAGCCATGATCACGCCCGTGTGCCAGTAATCAAAATGCAACTCATCGCGCAGATAAACTGCAAGAAAAAAAACCACCATCGAACCACTTCGGTTGATGAGTTGGGACAATGCCAGCAACCAGATAGATCGGGGAATGCCGCTGAAAGCATCCTTGTATAATGTTGCAACAGACTTCATGGCGGGTGCGAAAGATATGCATGGAAGCGGAGATCGGATACGGAATGTTGGTCTGTTGGTTAGTTGTTGTTATGGCTAATTTAGCCAGTAATCAGTTATCTTGATATACCTATTGGTGTCTTCAGGCCAGACAAAGGTTTCTGTAAAATCTTCCGGTTCAAACATCTTGACCCAGTTGGTGTCTGAGAGAATAAACTCCATACGACGGCGCACATTGCTCGCGCTATCAGGATGTGACAATCGCAAATCTACTTTCATAAACTTTGTTGAACCTGGGTAAAAACAGTTGAAGGCG
>JBEIHH010000035.1:0-26666 GCA_040381475.1 Crocinitomicaceae bacterium
CCAATGTCTTCCCACTTTTCAGCATCCTGGGATCGTTGAATCGTGAAATAGTGATTGCCTTGTTCTGATGCTACTTTCCAGTTGCACATTACTTCTGAAACATCTGGTTTTGATGTAATGTCAAACGAGAGCCATTCTACCGGCAACATGATCATTGCACAAGTGATGATGATATCGTCGAAATATTGCAATTGAGTTCCATTGCACAAATTATAGGTCACAGTGGCGGCATAAGTTTGTGTGGCTTGTGAAGGACAAACATTGATGGTGTTTCCTGTGCCGAGCGCTGTTCCCTGCTGTTGCCAGGTGACGGTAGAAGTTGAGGCCCCTGCCGGCGTAAATCTCCAGCCTTCATAAGCAGCTGTCCAGGGCCCGGTGTTTCTGTTGGGTGGTGTGTAGCCTATGGTGCCGGTGTTGTTCTGAATTCCAATGAGTGCATTGCCTGAATTCCATGTGGTACAAGTTGGTTTTCCTTCCACAAAAACCTCGATAACGTTGCTGGTCTCGTAAAGCACAATTTCGCAGGTGGTTCTTAATGGATTGCATGCGCCTGTGAAATGCGGAAGATTATCCCAACTCACCACAAAAACCCTGCATGGAGCTGTTCCGAATGTAGCGTAGCGTGCGTCACCACAAGGTGTTGCTCCGCATAGAATGGCAGGATCAATGTCGTGATAAACACCAAATATGGAGTTGGTGGGCAACAAAGCATTCGGACATGTTGCAGTAAATGCCCAAGGACAAAATGGTCCGGCAGCTACGTTGAATGTCATCAATCCATTCGAACCGACTTTACATTGCGTGTAATTGGTGCCAAAAAAGCAAAAGTTAAATGGCAAATTGATAATGCCTGTATAGACGTCGTCTACACCGATTGAAAAGCCTGTGCCGGTATTATATGGATAAGGCGTATAGGGAATTCCGCAAACCGTATAGCTTGTGGTGGCATTAATGGCTGGTATTGTTGGAGTGAGCGTGATAGGTGTGCACGGATCCGTGCAGCTTGGGATCGCAATATCTGCGCCCAGGTTGATGGAGGGACAAGGATTTGCCTGCAATGTAAAACAGGATGGAGCAGGAGGAGGTGGGCAAGTGAGGCTTAAATTAAAAGCTCCGGAGGCTCCATTCAAGCCATATACATAAACAAAATAACTTTGCCCCGAAATGGTATTCGGCAAAGCTATCTGGGATTGAGTACCACATGCGTCATCATTGTACCAATAGCAACTCAAACTGCCACATGTGCCGGTAAAAAGGGATAATTGTGTGTTAAAGGAGGATCCGCAAAGACTGATTGTCATCGGGCCGCCATTCCCTGTGAATCGATACCAAATGGCTGGACCATTGTTGTTGATTGCACAACCCAACGGAATGACATCTGCGGTAGCACCGGCAGTTGTGCCGGTAATTGTTTGGCCACAAGTAATCAGGATTGCTCCGGAACAGATTTCATTGGGAGGCGGATTGGTGCATGTGACGTTCAAAGTGAAATTACCACTTGCAGTGCCAAAACCGGTGACGTAAATATAGTAGGTAATGCCGACTGCGGCGAAAATTGATGTCTGAGACTGGGCACCGCAGAAGTCATCGTTGGTGGCAGCACATACCAGCCCGGCACATGTTCCGGTGAGCACTGCAATTCTCGTATCAAATGCGGAACCGCATAAGCTGAACTGAACATTTTGGCCTGTGCCGGTGAATGAATACCAAACGCCTGGAGCGTTAACCGGCATGAGACATCCCGCGGGCAATACATCAGGAGCAGCCCCTGCCGTAGAGCCTGTAACAGTGCTTCCGCAAACTACCGGTATGGCCGTTGCACAGGTTTCGTTGACAGGCGGTATAGGACAGGTAAGCGACAGCGTGTATGCTCCCGAAGCTCCAAAAAACCCATGAACATTGATATAATAAGTGACCCCCAGCGCTGCGGTGAAAGTTACCTGCGACTGGAAACCGCAAAAATCATCATTGAACGCCACGCAAATCGGCGCAGCACAAGTTCCTGAAACTACGGTTATGTAGGTGTCAAAAGCAGATCCACAAAGACTCGCCACCACACTTCCTCCGGTGCCGACAAACGAAAACCAAACTCCCGGCGAGTTATTCGTACCGCATCCGATACCAAGAGGATCGCCGCCAAATCCTGTCGTATTGCCAGTGACTGTCTGGCCGCAAACAAGTGGTGTTGCGCCTGCACAAAGATCGGACTGTGCCATCGCCATTTCAGTCCAAGAAATCAGCGCAACTGCAAACAAAGCTGCGATATGTGAAATGGCATACTTCATTCTGTGACAATAGCGAAATTTCCTTTCATTTCGTACAATTCGCGCACATCAGCAGGTAGTGCATTCCACTCGGAAGCATTTAACTTGGCGACATATCCCAGCGGTCGTTCTTCTGGGTAAACACTGTAGTAGATGGCCTGGGTATACCAGATGGTAGTCGTGGCTTCTGTTCCTGACTTATGCATTTGCCCGTCAGTCATGTCGGCCAGATAAAATCCCATGTCATGAAGTTCAGGTAGAATAACCGACCATTCGATAGATGACTCATGTTTGCAGCCAAGCGTTTTGGAATTGCCGGTGTTGTACCAAATATCAACATCCGGCAAAAACTCTTTTATGGCAACGATGAAACTTTTGGAATTTTCTTCATTCAGAGATGTAACAGATTGCAGAACGTACCACTTGTAATTCTGAGCCAGAATGCCTGTGCTGGTCAGCATACAGGTGCCAATAGCAATAACTAGTAAAAATAACCTCATGAAGTTAGTCGTTCGTTTTAATTTAGGCAATACAAAAATAGTCGTTTTTGCGAAAGATAGCCTCCTGAAATGCGTTGTAAATTGATTCTTTTTCGAAATTTGAATTCCTTTAAGATCTTTCTGCACTAAAAATGCGATCTCACGCAATACACCATCAATGAGCAAAATTGAGTCGGATCTTTCAAAAAGGTGGTCTCAGGTAATTGTCATTAGCAATCAATTGCGCAACATAGTCTCATGATATTTTGCCGTTGCCGTCTCCAGGGTAATGAAGTATACACCATGAGGAATAGCATCCAATTCGTAGGGATATTGATTGATTCCTTTTAATGCCACGTGCCTGTTAGAAGCGATGAGTTGTCCGTAGGAATTGTGAATGTGAATGACAATGTTCTCGCCCTCCAGTGATGTCGCATAAGCCATCAGCGTCAACTCCTCAGCAGGATTCGGGTAGATGTAAAATTTATTTGATATGTCCGGGATCATAACAGCCTTGAGATCTGAATACTCAAACCGGCCATTGTAATCGACCTGCTTCAGTCGATAATAGTTGATGGTTCCGGCAATAGGATGTGTGTCTAAGCTTTCGTAATATCGAGCTTCCTGAGTAGTACCTGAACCTTGAATTCTGGCTATTTGCTCATAGTTTTCACCGTCTATAGATCGCTCAACCAAAAAATAGTCGTTGTTCAGTTCACTTGCAGTTGTCCAATTCAGATCTACTTGTTGTCGCGTATCGTTGAATTTGGCAGAGAAGTCAATCAATTCAACGGGCATCATCAGGCACGACAACACCGCTGTTCCTCCAAAAATGAGGTTGTATCCAGCTCCAGTTGGAGTCCACTCGTCAATCATGATCGTATATACCTGTCCTGCGGTGACGTTCAGCTGGGCGGTAAATCCGTCGCCAAAAACACTTTCTGAATTGTCCACTGATGCGGCATTGAGCCCAGTTGGACCTGTGACTCCCGCATCGCTGCATCGTATCGCTGGTCCCAAAGCTCCGCATGCCACGTTCGGTCCATAGATCGCGTAGTCATAATCGTCTGTGGCCACCGTTGGATTAATGGTGAAATTGAGTGTGCCGCCAGTCTGAATGGCGATGGTATACCAGTTGCTGTAGTTTTCACCGCCCGCCGGGCATCCGCCTCCTCCGCAAGCTTCTGCTGATATTCCGGGCCCAGTGCTGTTAACGGGCACAGTGGTACTAGCGCACAAAAAGGTCGCATTAGCACAATCATTGTTCGTCAAGCCTGTTGGGCCACCCGCACATGGCACACACGAAATGGTAGCTGACCATCCGGTGCTGTTAACAGTTAAGTCAGAGGTCATCCTTACAGTCAGACACCCGCTGGAGTTTGTTGCGGTATAGCTAAACGGCACAGCAGGCGCACCGCAAATTCTGCCAGTCACAGAAGCTGCACTGGAAGGTGCCTGGTCAATAACCGGGGAGTTTTGCGTCGCTCCATTGCCAATGGTCAGGTAATCGTAATAACAATCCATAACAGGCGGTCCTGCCGGATCAATCATAGGTTCCATACTGAAGGAAGTGAATGTAAGTCGTGTGCATTGACCAGGTGCATTCGGGCAGAAAACACGGTAAATCGCATTCACGCTGTTGGCGTAATTTCCGGCGGCTCCGCCATTGTCTGTATAGGTTCCTGCGCATGTCGATACCTGACAAGCACCCACAAATTCGCTTGCAATGCCGGTAGTTGGATGTGTATAGGTCTGCCCGGTGCTTACGAGGACGCAGCATAAAAAAATCAATCCGGTGAGAGCTATGCGTGACATCGAATAGGCTGGTTGGCTTTCAGTCGTTGCGCATTTCAGCACCTGCACAGCCACGTTGTTAGATTTTATTTAGGTATGATTTTGTAAGACAAATATAGCATTTTTATCGATGAATTTTAGAAAGAAAATACTTGAATCCGGATTCTATGAAGTGCGTTGACTTCGAAAAGCTGAGCTAACCTGTTTCTGATGTCGCTTATTATGAGCAAGATAAAACAAGTTAGATAGAATCATGCGGTCGGAGTTTTGATGAAGACTTTCAGCGATGTAGTATATTTTGACTGCATGAATTGGTTTAAAGACATGCTTATCTTCGCAACCCTGAAAAATTTTTCAAAGAAATGATTACCATTACTCTTCCGGATGGAAGTAAAAGACAAGTAGAGCAAGGTACAACCGCACTGCAGATTGCCCAAAGCATCAGCGAAGGGCTGGCCAGAAACGTGTTGAGTGCAGAGGTAAATGGCGAAGTCATCGACGCCACCAGACCCATTCACACCGACGCCACCCTCAAACTGCTCACTTGGAATGATGATTCGGGTAAAAGCACCATGTGGCATTCTTCAGCGCACCTGATGGCTGAGGCGCTGGAGGCCCATTATCCGGGCATCAAACTGGCTATTGGTCCGCCGATCGAGAATGGTTTTTATTACGACGTCGATTTTGGTGATGTGGAATTTAGTCAGGCAGATTTTACCAAAGTCGAAAAGACCATGCTGGATCTGGCACGGCAGAAGAATGAATATCAGCGCAAGGAAGTCTCCAAGAAGGACGCCATTGCTTATTTCACCGAAAAAGGTGACCAGTACAAACTGGAACTGATTGATGGGCTGAATGATGGGGACATCACTTTTTATACCCAGGGTAATTTCACGGATTTGTGCCGTGGCCCGCACATTCCCAATACAGGGTTTATCAAGGCTGCCAAATTGCTGAATGTGGCCGGTGCCTACTGGAGAGGGGATGAAAAGAACAAGATGCTCACACGGGTATATGCCATCACGTTTCCAAAGCAAAGCGAACTGGATGATTACCTGAAACTGCTGGAAGAAGCGAAGAAGCGTGATCACAGGAAACTCGGCAAGGAGCTCGGTCTGTTTGCGTTTTCGCAAAAGGTGGGCAGTGGTCTGCCACTTTGGCTTCCGAAAGGAACGGATCTGCGTCAGCGACTGACCAATTTTCTCACCAATGCCCAGAAAAAAATGGGCTATCTTCAGGTGATGACCCCACACATTGGTTCCAAAGAATTGTATGTAACCAGCGGTCACTGGGAGAAATATGGTAAAGACAGTTTTCAGCCGATTGCTACACCGCAGGAAGGCGAGATGTATATGCTCAAGCCTATGAACTGTCCGCATCATTGTGAAATATACAAAACTGAGCCACGATCTTACCGCGATCTCCCGCTGCGCCTTGCGGAGTTTGGAACGGTTTATCGGTATGAACAGACCGGTGAGCTGCACGGCCTAACCAGAGTGCGCGGTTTTACTCAGGATGACGCTCATATTTTTTGCACCGCAGATCAGGTAAAGCTGGAAGTTGGAAAAGTGATTGATTTGGTGCTTTATATTTTCAAAACCCTTGATTTTCCGGATTTTCTGGCACAGGTTTCTTTGCGCGACCCTGAGAACAGAGCGAAGTATATTGGATCGGATGAAAACTGGGAAAAGGCGGAAAGAGGTATTCGCGAAATAGCAGATGAAAAGGGACTGAAAACCGTGGTAGAATATGGAGAAGCAGCTTTTTACGGCCCTAAACTCGATTTCATGGTACGGGATGCCATCGGACGCCGCTGGCAGCTCGGCACCGTGCAGATTGACTACAACCTGCCTGAGCGCTTTGAGCTGGAATATACCGGGGCCGACAACCACAAGCATCGTCCGGTGATGATCCACAGGGCTCCTTTCGGATCAATAGAGCGCTTCGTGGCCATTTTGATCGAACACTGCGCCGGACAGTTTCCTCTTTGGCTAACTCCGGAGCAGGTCAAAATCCTGCCGGTGTCAGAAAAATACAATGATTATGCTCAAAATGTGGCAAAAGAGCTGATTTCTTACGATATTCGCGCCCTCGTTGACGAAAGGAACGAAAAAGTAGGCAAAAAAATCCGTGATGCGGAATTGGAAAAAGTGCCTTACATGCTGGTGGTAGGTGAAGAAGAACAAGCTTCCGGGACAGTGTCCGCGCGGAAGAAAGGTGAAGGTGACCTCGGCAAACTGACCATTTCGGATTTCGCAGCGAGAGTGGATCACGAGATCAAGCACATGCTTGCCGAAATGTAAATCTCAAATGATTTATCGGCAGGTATTTTTTGAATATATAACCAAAAACAGGAGGCAACATTAACGCACCGTTCAACAGGCCAATGAGGGGCAGAAGATCCCTGGAACCTGAACATAAGCTAAACGAAAAAATCACCGCAGCTGAAATCAGGTTGGTGGGTGAAAACATTGAGCAGGGAGTATATAGCAGGGCTGAGGCTTTGCGTATGGCACAGGAACTCGAACTTGACCTCATTGAGATTTCCGGCACAGCCACTCCGCCGGTATGCCGAATCAGTGATTACAGAAAGTTTCTGTATGACCAGAAGAAGAAGATGAAGGAGATCAAGGCCAAGCAGACGAATGTCACCACCAAGGAGATTCGTTTCGGGCCGAATACGGATGACCACGACTTCGACTTCAAACTGAAGCACGCCAAGTCATTCCTCCAGGAGGGCTCAAAAGTGAGAGCTTATGTGCACTTCAAAGGAAGGTCAATTGTATATAAAGACAGGGGAGAGATTTTGCTCACCCGCTTTATACAAGAGTTGATGGAGTTCGGATTGCCAGAGCAGATGCCGAAGCTGGATGGAAAGAGAATGTTTGTGGTGATTAACCCAAAGAAGAAATAAAAGCGAAACAATTCGCAATTTTTGATAAGCAAATTTTTTTTATTTTAATACAATGCCGAAGTCAAAAACCAAATCCGGAGCTAAGAAGAGATTTAAGCTAACGGGTACAGGAAAGATCAAGCGTAAGAAGGCGTACAAGAGACACATCCTTACCAAGAAGGAGACTGCGCGTAAGCGTGCTCTGGGTAATGATGCTATCGTGCACCCATCAGATGCTAAATCTATCAGGAGACAATTGCTCATCCCTACTGCCTAAAAGAGTAAAAAGGAGCAGGTAAGTTTAACCCGACAATTGGTATAAGTGCTGGCCAAAAAACAACGCCGCCACCAACGTCAAAAAACAAATTAAAAAATGCCACGCAGTAAAAATGCAGTAGCCTCGAGAGCCAGAAGGAAAAAAATCCTCAAGCTTGCGAAAGGTTATTTCGGTTCCAGAAAAAATGTCTGGACAGTCGCTAAAAACTCAGTAGAAAAAGCTCTGACGTATGCTTACGTTGGTCGCAAACTGAAGAAGCGTAATTTCCGCTCACTTTGGATCGCCCGTATCAACGCAGGTGTTCGTCCATACGGAATGTCTTACTCTGAATTCATGGGTAAAGTGCACAAAAACGGTATCGAATTGAACCGTAAAGTGCTTGCTGACCTCGCTATGAACCATCCGGATGCTTTCAAAGCAGTGGTGGAAAAAGTGAAGTAAGCTTTACTTCAAATAGACAAAAGGGGAATCGATGCATTCCCCTTTTTTTTTTTAATGTAAATGGGGTTGGTCGTGCAGGACAACCTCTCGGTTCATTCAGGCATGAAATGTGCAATCTGCCCCTGCCCGTGGTTAAATTTGCGGGAATGCAATTCACGATACAAAAGGTAGAACGCTTTATGATTTCAAAACTCAACATTGTTCTTGCAGCCATTCTTTCAATGGTATGTTCTGTAGCGCTTTTTTCGCAGCCACAGAATACCGGACAGGTCATCAGTGCAGATTTTTTTCCTGAAAAAACATTTTGGCTGAATACCGATTTTCCACTTGCCATGGAAACGATGAAAGAAAAAGTGCTTATCGTTGCTGTGATTGATGAGCGTTGCGTGGAATGCGAATATTTTCTTGATCAGATAAGAAACTCTATTATTCGAAACCCGGGATTTCAGATTGTATCAGTCATGAAGGGTGATGCCGACGCGCCGATTTCACGAAGTCATCTGGTGCAATATGTACAAAAGCATGGATTTGAGCATCCGATCGGCGTATTGCCTGATATGTCAGGTTTTAAAAATGCACAAATCACTGCCGCACCATATTTTCTCATTTATGAAAAAGCCAATACGCCTTCAGTGCATGGTGGAGGTTATGATGGATTTAATAATGTGATGGGCAGAATAAAGTTTTTGATAGAAGACCAGGTTTTGCTGAAAAGTTGTATGATGCATCAATTCAGGTCGTGGATGGAACCAAGTTGGTATGCCAATCCTGTAATTGAAATGCCCGGACATTTTGCGGTAGAAGAAGGAGGAGACAAACTCTATATCAACGATGCTGCTCACAACCGCCTCCTTGTTATGAATGAAGAGGGCGAATGTGAAATGATGCTTGGATCGATGTTACGCGGTTATAATGACGACGGAATTTATACGTCGCAATTCAATCGTCCGCACGGATTGGTTCATTCGAATGGAAAGTTGTTTATTGCTGATACATACAACAACCGGATCCGTGTCGCAGATTTTACCACAGAAAGGGTAACCACACTGACAGGAAATGGATATGATGGATGGAAAAAAGTAAAGACGATTGATTCGAAATTCGAGCCGCTCGGTCTGCCGGTTGACCTGGCTGTTTTGGGAAATACGCTATATGTTGCGAGTGCTGCCACCAATCAGATTTTTGAAGTGGATATGAATGACGGCGCCGCAAGATTATTCTGCGATCTGCCGATAACTACTACAGGTATGTTGCGCAATTGTCCGGTTAACCTCAATGCAGGCAACGGTGAATTGTATCTTACAATGGCCGATGGTCAGGCGTTTGTGATTGACAGGAAAGGAAAGTTCAGTCCTATTGACAAAAAGAGGCCATTTGTTTTTACGTCCGTGTTGCCATGGAAAGGAGGGGTGGCAGGTATCACCCGCGACGGCAAAGTGGTTTACAAGGCGGATCAAAAAGAGTGGAAGGTTTTGGGTCAGCCAGATTCCGGTGATAAATCGAAGAACCTGATGAAACTAAATTACCCGATGGATATGGCGACGCGTGGTGGAGATTTGATCATTGCCGATACCGATCACCACATGTTTCGTGAAGTAGGTTCACCAGAAGATAAAATGATGAAGAATTACTGGATGAAGCCCAATCAGATTTTGATTGGATTCGAGGCAGCTCACACAGGAAATGAAGTTGTTCTCATGGATACGATTTTCCTCAGCAATCAAGACGTAAGGATGAATGTAATTCTTGATCTTGAGGGATACAAAATCATCAAGGATGGACAGAATGAATTGGTTTTGCATGACCTGACGGGCAAAGTAAAACTTGATTCAGAAACACTGAGCAAAGAAGAGTTTACAATTTCTGTGAAATCTGATTATCCGGACCTGGATCTTTATCTTGAAGTTTACATCACGATGGAGCACCCGGAGAATCCCGGTTTGTTTCTGATCAAGCGCGCTTATCTGGATTTTCCGGTGAGCAAAGTTGATGTAGCCGAACCACAGCAAGAGCAGATATACAAGCCGACGTTGTTGCCGAATTGATGGTGGAGCCTTCACTCCATCACTCCCCAAGCACTCTGCTGAGCGCTTTGGCGGCTTCAGTATATTGTGGATTGATGGCCAGTGCCTGGCGGTAATCGGCCTCGGCTTCTTTCTTTTTGTTGAGACTTTCGTAACTCAATCCTCTGTTCAGATATGCCTGATAATATTGAGGATAGAGGTTGATTGCTTTGGTAAAATGAACTGCTGCGCTGTCGTATTGATTCAAATACTCCAGCCAGATATATCCTTTGTTGAAATGCGCAGCTACGAATGACGGATCAATGCTCAGAATGCTGTCGTAACATGTAAATGCTTCCTTGTATCTTTCTTTTTTTCTAAATCCTGTTTCCTGCATATACATGCCTTTGTTGTACCAGGCTTCTATACTTTTTGGGCGAATCGAAATGGCTGACGTATAATATTCCTTGGCCAGGTCATTTTTTTTCGCTGCGTACAACAGTCCAACTTCAATGTAGGAGTCGTAATAATTAGGATCTACTTCAATGGCTGTTTTATAAGAGGATGCTGCCAGCGTAGTGTCACCCATGGTTTTATACATTCTTCCGCGCAGGTAATATGCTTTGGGATTGAATTCGTTTTGCCGAAGAACAGTGTTGATTTGTGCTCTCGCCAAGTCGTAGTTGGCCAGCACGATGTCAATGCCTGTTTTGTTGAGCAATCCGCCGACATTCAAAGAATCGAAACTCAGGCATTTTTTATAAGACTCGTATGCTTCCTGTACTTTTTCTTGTTTGAAGAAAAGTTCGCCGCGATAGAGGTAGATGTCGGCTTTGGTTGAATCAACTGCAATTGCGCGCGAGATGTCGGTAAATGCTTCGTTGTATTTTTCGGCATCGCCGTAATACTTCGCACGAGCCAGGTATGCGCTGTAATCGTTTGGGTTGTCGGCAATCTGTTTGTTAAGTGCTGCAAGCTCTGCATCGATGGAATTGTCCTGATTGTTGCCTGTGGCATTGTTGTCTTTTCCGTTTTCATCTGTTTTACCATTGTTGCAGGCCGCAAAAAGCAAGACGGATGTCAGCGACAACAAAAACAAAAAGTATTTCATGATCGCAAGATGCACAATTCTGTGGTTCATGGTTGCAGAATATTTCCGGATATATATTGAGTCAGCAGGTCAAAAAAGAGGCCCGTGGAATTTTCCACGGGCCAAATATGGGTTCAAAATGAGGATTTCAGATTCAGGCGTTGGCCAATGCTTTGGCAGCCAAAGCATCTTTTACCTTTCCTTCGATTTCCTCCATCAGTTCAGGATGGTCGTCGAGCAGTTGTTTTACGGCATCGCGACCCTGACCGAGTTTGGTTTCGTTGTAGCTGAACCATGAACCACTTTTCTTGATGGCTCCAAGTTCCACGCCCATATCAATAAGTTCACCTACGCGGCTAATGCCATGGCCATAAATGATGTCGAATTCGGCCTGGCGAAAAGGAGGCGCAACTTTGTTCTTCACCACTTTCACTTTGGTACGGTTACCAATAGGGGTTTCGCCATCTTTGATCTGTGCTGAGCGGCGAATATCGATACGCACAGAAGCATAAAATTTCAGAGCGTTACCACCTGTGGTAGTTTCAGGATTGCCGAACATAACGCCGATTTTTTCGCGGAGCTGGTTGATGAAAATGCAGCAGCAACCGGTTTTACTGATTGTGGCTGTGAGCTTGCGAAGAGCTTTGGACATCAGTCGGGCCTGAACGCCCACGTTGCTGTCGCCCATTTCTCCTTCAATTTCAGAACGGGGTGTGAGGGCCGCCACAGAGTCGATGACAATAAGGTCAATCGCTCCGGATCGGATCAGGTTATCGGCAATTTCCAGACCTTGTTCGCCATGGTCGGGTTGAGAGATCAGCAGGTTTTCGGTGTCAACACCAAGAGCTTCTGCATAGAATTTATCGAATGCGTGCTCTGCGTCGATGAAGGCACAAATACCACCGGCTTTCTGAGCTTCTGCAATGGCATGTATGGCCAATGTGGTTTTACCAGATGATTCCGGACCGTAGATCTCCACGATACGGCCTTTTGGATAACCGCCGATACCCAGTGCGAGGTCCAAGCCTAACGATCCGGTTGGAATAGATTCGATCTGCTCCATCGCCTCATCGCCAAGCTTCATCACTGCACCTTTACCATAGGTCTTCTCGAGTTTGTCCATGGCAAGCTGCAGCGCTTTCATTTTTTCTTTATTGACTTCTGCCATCTTGTGTTCGTTTTAAATTGTTTGTGTTCGAATTTTGATGCAAGGTATGTTCAGCCAATTGTAATGAATTTACAATGTCAATAAATATATCAGGCATATTTCAAGATTACCTTGGAGACCCTAGAAATGCGGGACATGCATCGTTTCAGGGTTTTGGGCAATTTTGTGCCTGTTCATAAATATGCCTTGAAGTGGCATAAGCATTGGCTCCCGGTTGAATTTGCGGATGAAAAATCTCAGGAAGAACTGTTTTTTTTCTTTCCGTAAAGGTCCTTGATCACCAGAAAGGCGAACAGATACAGACCTGTGAGTACTCCGGCATAGATTTCGGATCTTTCCTTTCCTTCGTAACGCATATTGCCTACACCGTTGCTCAGAAAGTCGGTGTACATGCGATGCGAAATATACCAGCTCAGCAGAAAAAGCACTGGTGCTAACGACAGGTAGATGATGGAGGCTTTTCTCGACATATTGTGCGTTGGCTATTTGGTTCTACAATTGAGTTATTACAGTTCTGGGTATGTCATTATCGCTGTCCAAAAATAGCACTGCCGATCCTCACTATGGTACTTCCTTCTTCAACAGCTATTTTCCAGTCGCCACTCATCCCCATGGAAATTTCCCGGAATCTTGAATCTTGTGGATAGTGTGATGCTTTCACTTTTCCGAAAATATTCTTCAGTAGTTTGAATTCATTGCGCACCTTCTCAAGGTCATCTGTGAATGAAGCCATCCCCATCAGACCGGCAATGATCACGTGATTAAATTCTTGCCCTGTGATTTCATCAAAAAACGGCAAGACATCATCCGCACTGAGGCCGAATTTAGATTCTTCATCAGCGATATGCACCTGAATGAGACAATGAATGATTCGGTCATTGTTTTTAGCCTGCTTGTGGATTTCATTGAGTAGCTTCAGGCTGTCAACGGCGTGGATGCAGTGTATAAAAGGAGCGATGAATTTTACCTTGTTGCTTTGCAGATGACCGATGAAGTGCCATTCCGCATCAGCAGGCATGAGTGGTTGTTTCTCGACGATTTCCTGAACGTAATTTTCGCCAAATGCCCGCTGTCCGGCATTGTATGCTTCAAGCAACAACTCTACCGGTTTGGTTTTGGAAACTGCAACCAACTGAACGCCTTCTGGGATTTCAGCTTTGAGTTGATCAATATTCCGGGCAATTTCTGACGACATCAATTACAGTTCATAAACAACCAAACCGCTTCTGAGTTTTGGTTCGACCCAAGTGCTTTTAGGAGGCATACTCTTGCCGGCATCGGCAATTTCTTTCAGCTCATTTACATTGACAGCGAAAAGACCGAAGCCTACACCGCCCTTGTTTTTATCTACTGCTGATTTTAATCCGTCCATACCTCGAGGGCCTTCCAGAAAAGAAATGCGTTTGTCATTCCGGAGGTCTTCAATACCCAGCACGGGGCCGAGGATAAGTTCAGAGAGCAGCTGAGCATCGAGGGTTTTTGAAGCATGCTTCAAATTGAGGGCATACCATGTTTTGTGCAGATACATGCTGAATTCGCCTTTGCTCATGGCTTTGTATCCGGCCGGCGCTTCATTCACATAGAAGTATTGAGTCAGCAAATTCAAGAATTCATCTTTCGAAAGCCCATTCAAATCCTTCACAACACGATTGAATTCATAAATTCTCACATTGGATTCAACGAGGATATAAGCAAGACAATAGTCCGCGGGATTGACTTCAGATGGAGCCTGATTTTTTCGCATTTGCTGCAAACGTGCACTGCTGCTGCTGCGGTGGTGACCATCTGCAATGTACAGCGCGTCCATGGCTGCGTAGGCTTGTCTTATATTTTCTATATCACTCAAATCACTGATCACCCACATCTGGTGCCGTACTTTGTTGGTGGTCGAGAAGTCGTATTCCGGTCTGAGGTCGAGGTATTTTTCAAATATGTCTTCTATGCTTTTGCTGCTTTTCGACATCAACAAAACAGGCTCTGCATTGATGTTGGTAGTATCGAGGTATTTTACAAAAGTCTCTTCTCTTCGAGCCAGCGTGTGTTCGTGCTTTTTGATTTTTCCTTTCAAATAATCATCTACTGAAACAGCGCCAATGATACCCATGAAAGGATGACCGTTTTTAATTTGGCGGTAGATGTAAAAAGCTGGTTGTTGTTCGCGCATGAGAATCCCATCGGCAAGGAACGACTCGTATTTGTTGCGTACAAGTCTGAAACGCGATTCAAGATCAGTTGTTTTGTGCAGCTTGGTTGCTGTCATGTCAGGATGGATGACGTGCAGGAAGCTGAAAGGATTTTCAGTCAGTTTATTTCTGAGCTGACGAGCATTGTAGCTCACATAAGATCTGCTGGCCACCAGATGTGCTTTATCTCTTGCCGGTCTTACGGCTCTAAAGGGCTCAACAGTGATCATTTTTCTTCGTTCACGCTTTTTTCAAGGCAGCTGCAATGCGCTTTACGTTGTCGGCTATTTCTAATCCGATACGCTCCTGCGCCTCCACCGTAGAAGCACCTATGTGTGGTGTAGAAATAACACCGGGGTGAGCTAAAAGTTTGTCAGAAGGTTTTGGTTCTCCAACGAAAACGTCGAGACATGCAGCGCGAAGATGACCATTGTCGAGATGTTCCAGCAGAGCAGCTTCATCTATCACACCACCGCGTGAAGTATTCACGAGAATGGCTCCCTTTCTGATGTATTGAAACTCCTCGCGATCTATTACTGCCGAGCCATTTTTTTGTTTAGGTACATGCAATGAGACAATGTCGGAAGCTTGAAGCAAGGCATGAAAAGGCATGATAGGAATATTCACACGTACATCCTGCCCGCCAATATCGAGCGTGAGTGTTTTGTGGTCATCCGGTGTCATGTCATTTGCAACGACACGCATACCGCAGCCAATAGCGTATGCTGCCAGCGCTTGTCCGATTCTTCCGAAGCCAACAATACCCATTGTTTTTCCACGCAATTCAAAACCCTTGCTATATTTCTTTTTGAGTGATTCAAATTCAACGAAACCTTTTTCAGGCATATGTCTTCCTGAGTCGTAAACTCCTCTTGCTGCTGCGAACACCAGCGACATCACGAGCTCGGCAACTGCCTGCGAGCTGGAAGCCGGTGTGTTGAACACATCTATGCCCTTACTCCGTGCATATTCAGCATCAATATTGTCGATGCCGACGCCGCCACGTCCAATGAATTTCAGATCCGGACAGGCATCTATCA
This sequence comes from Crocinitomicaceae bacterium, assembly GCA_040381475.1. GTDB lineage: Bacteria > Bacteroidota > Bacteroidia > Flavobacteriales_D > Sanyastnellaceae > JAIBBG01. Next base: position 15,633 of record JBEIHH010000035.1, read on the forward strand.
GTTCTTTTCTTGCAGTCGTTGCGCTGCGTACAAGTAGTCCATCGAATTTTTCCTGATTGATAATCTGAGCAAGATTTTCCTGAGCAACCTTTTCGTTCACTACAGTGCAGCCCATGATTTCAAGAGCTTTTTTGCCGGTGGCATCAATGCCGTCGTTGGCGAGAATTTTCATGAAGTATTTTGGAATTAACCGTTTTTCTTTTCGAATTCTTTCATCACATCTACCAACACTTGAACGCTTTCTACCGGAAGCGCATTGTACATGCTGGCTCTGTAACCGCCAACAGAGCGGTGTCCGGCAATGCCGCTGATACCGGCCTCTTTCCACATTTTGTCGAATTCCGGAGCGAGTGCTTCGTTGTTGAGTCTGAATGTTGGGTTCATCCATGATCTTGAATCTTCCACGCTGTGTCCATGAAACATGCTGTTGCGATCGAGTTCGTTGTAGAAGACATCTTTCTTCTCGCGGTTTCTTTTTTCCATGCCTTTCAGACCACCGTTTGCTTTGATCCAGCGAAGCGTCAGCATGTTGGCATAAACTGAAAAAACTGGAGGCGTATTGTACATCGAGTCTTTGTCGATGTGAGCTTTGAGGTCGAGGTATGCCGGTAGTTTTCGACCTGATTTACCAAGCATTTCCGTGTCAATGACGTACATCACTGATCCTGCAGGACCCATGTTTTTCTGCGCACCGGCATAGATAAGTCCGAATAGATTGGCATCGAAATCCTTTGAAAAAATATCAGAACTCATATCGCAAACCAGCGGAATATTCGTCTTGGGGAATTCCTGGAATTGCGTTCCGAATATGGTGTTGTTGGAAGTGAAGTGGAAATAATCGTAATCGCCCTTCACTTCAAATTTAGGAATATAGCTGTGATTTTTATCAGAGGAGTCTGCGATCACATCCACCTGACCAACCAGTCTGGCTTCTTTGATAGCTCCGGAAGCCCAAACACCGGTATTGGCGTATGCAGCTTTGCCGTTTTCACGCATCAGATTCAGGGCTATCGTATAAAAACCCAAAGTTGCACCACCTTGAAGAAATAACACTTCATAGTTTGGTTTCAGATTGAGAATTTCTTTTACAAGTGATCTGGCTTCCTCCATTACGGCTTCGAAGTTTTTCGACCTGTGAGAAATTTCTATCAGTGAAAGTCCGAGATTGTCAAAATCCAGAACTGCCGCAGCACTTTGTTCAATTACCTCTCTTGGGAGTATGCATGGACCTGCGCTGAAATTGTGCACTTTTTTCATGTGAATCTTTCGTGTTTCGCGCGCGAAGGTAATGTAGTGCTACCGGAAAATGTCCTTCTATATTTCAACACCTGATGCAGGCCTTTGCCGCCTGTCAGTTATTGCCCGAAGCCGCGGCCTGCATAGATCTGGTGATTTCATACACCATGGCTTTGTTTTTTTGAAGAAAAAAGTCTTCCTCGACTTTGTTGACATTGCCAACATCGGAAATATGGCCGTTCGCTGCTTTGAGCAGTATGATTTTGTTGTCTTCCATCGAAAGTCTCGACATCATATAGCGCATTTGTTCCACGCTAACGCAATTCGTGGACAAAAACTGCTTCATGGTTTCGAGTTTCCTTGATTCGAAATAACTTTCCTTAACGTCCAAAAGCAATTGCTGGTACTGCGTATCTGTAACCGGCAGCCCGCATGCCGATGAAGCTTGATGGGTAGAATCTTCTACCGTATTAGTCATATCAGCATCCTTTATCTCCTGAGATGTTTTCTGAAGGTTTTCAGCCAGGTTTTTCTCAAGCAGCGATTCCGATTTGAGCACAAGTTTTAGGACACCTTTACTTTTCTCAACTTCGAAAAATTGGGAGTAGTTTTTTTTCAGGTTGATGATTTGGGTGAAGTTACTTGCCGGACTGGAAGGAAATGTTATTTCGGCATTTAGTTTTCCGGATGCAGGAAAGTCGAATGAGGTCACAAAACAGGGATACTGGTTGATAGCAACATCGTTGATTTTGATTGTAAAGGCAAGTGAGTCGGCACTTTTTACTGAAATTCTGGTTTGTGAAAACAACAAAGCCGGCAGCACCATGATGGTAAGCAGAAGCGTGAATTTTCGCATTTTCGACATGTTGTTTTGCAGGTGTTGTGTGATGAATTTCATTTATAACTCAGGTTTTTCAGCGTTTCAAGATTCCTGCCACAAATTTATTTTTTAATAAACGCTCAGGCAAATGAAGCAGCGGATTGACATCATTGTTTCCCAGAATTGCGGGGAACAACCTGATTGACAGAAGCAGCGCAATTCCATTGGCTCCTATTCCCGCGATCAAAGAAAAATATTTGTTCAATTGCATGAATTCGCAAAGCATATTGACAGACCAGGAAGTGACCAACGTGATGATACCAAGCAACAATGCAGGTACGAGTGCACGGAACAGTTGACCGGCATTGATTCCAACGAGTTGGGAACAGATGAACATATTCATCACATAATGAATAAAAGTAGCAGCGACAATCGCCACAGCAACAGAGTTCATTCCCATTGGCACCGTATACCAGATACCTCCGGCAATCATTAGAACGTATATGGCTTTAAACCAAGCTCCCTTAAATACCGCATCTTTAGCGCGAAGAAGAGAGTCTCCCAGTTTGCTGAGTGATCTGAAGATCACTGCAACGAACAAAATCCGGAGAATGACCGCAGTTTCTGAATAAGCTTCGGTCAGCCAGATGGTCACCAGTTCATCTGCAAAGAAAAACATAAAAGCAGTAGCAGGTATGAGAATGATGGCAAGTGCGGAAGTGGCCAGCATCAAAAGTTTCTTGAGTTTCGTCTGATCATCCTGCAGTTTCGACATGCCGCTGAACAATACGCTGTCGCTCAGTTTTCCCATTACGGTGATGGGCTGTGTCATAGCGTAGTTGGCTCTTTCGTAATATGAGGCAGATGCCTTTTGATCGGGCAGGAGCTCAGGCATTTGCCCGCGCATTACTCTTGGTATAATCAGTACATCCAGTTTTGTGGCGAGATAGTTCATTGCGTTGAACAAGGTGCTTCCGGCACCATACCTAATCAGTTCGCGGGTATAAGACCATTGCCAGTTTAAGCTCAGTTTCACAGGTTCGTAATACCAGAGAGCCAGGGTCATCAGCAAGTTTTGAGCAAACAAAGCCCACACATATGCCCACACGTTCCAACCGAGGTAGGCCAGGGTTAATCCGACGATTAAATTTCCGCCTATGATGGAAACCATGCTCGCCTTGAACATGGTTTTGAAGCGCATGTTTTTCATCATCATGCTTCGCGGAACAACGGCCAGTGCGGAAATTGTGAAGCTGCTGCAAACGACAGCGATGATTGGCTTTAACTCCTGAAGTTCGTACCAATTTGCTATCACCGGAGCGAAGCCAATGAAGAGCAGGGTAAAGGACAATCCTAAAATTACTGCTGTATAAAAAGCCCCATTGATGTGTTGCTGATGCACTTCCTTGCGTTGTATGAGCGCAGGGCCAACGCCAACCTGCGAAAAAATTTCCGCAAATCCCATAATACCCAGCACAATGCCCATGAGCATGAAGCTGTCTTTGCTCACGAGTCTTGCCAATAGACCGGTATAGGCAATCTGAATGACAACCTGCAGAACAACCGTGAGGGTGTTCCAGCTCAGTCCGGAGGTTATTTGTTTTTTATCCGTCAAAGAATTTCTCGGAGAAAAGTTGAAAGCAAAGGTGAATGATAGCGCATGAATGGGGGAGGGCAGTTTGTGGAATCATTCACAGGCAATTGTTCAGCTTTGTATTTTCGCAAAATGACAGGGAAATATTTCATTGCGGCCTCATTTACATTGGTTTTGTTCACTTTAAGCGGATGCAAAAGCAAGAAGGGTGCTGAATCAGCTTCCAAAGGAATCATTCGCAAGAAAATGCTGGTAGCGGCTGAAATTGAGGCGATCAAAATTCTCACTTTACCGAGGTACGCCAAGGATGGAGAGGCATGGGATGCTTATGCCCCCTTTGCAACCGACCCTGATCCATTTCTAGTAATTCGCTGGAATGAAGCGCCGATTTTTCAGAGTGAAACGCTGGATAATCTGGTATATGGCACAGCGACGGAACTTACAAGAGGATTACCACACAAGCTGACTCCATTTGATCAGACCCTGTTGCTGGAGGTTTTTGATGAAGATCGAATTTCCGGTGATGATAACATTGGCTACATGAACTTCAAACCCTCTGAATTTCATGGGAAACCAGTTATTCTGCTTACACAGGGGGAGCTTCAGGTCGAATTAAAGATGAAATGGTATTATGAATAAAAAAAGGCTGACGAATGATGTCAGCCTTTTTTATATCTGTGGTATTGGAATTATCTTGCTATACCTACCGCGCGCTTTTCCCGGATAACCGTTACACGCACCTGACCTGGATAGGTCATTTCAGTTTCAATCTTGGCGGCAAGGCTTATGGCCAAAGCGTCGGCCTGTTCATCAGAAACTCGATCCGCTTCCACCATCACGCGCAATTCGCGCCCAGCCTGAATGGCAAATGCCTTTGAAACTCCATTGTTTTCGAGAGCCAGATTTTCCAGATCACGCAGACGCTGGATGTAGGCCTCAACTACTTCGCGGCGCGCACCCGGACGCGCTCCGCTGATGGCATCGCACACCTGAATGATTGGAGACAAAAGGGTGGTCATTTCAATCTCATCGTGGTGAGCACCAATGGCGTTGCAGATATCCGGTTTTTCACCGTATTTCTCGGCAAGCTTCATTCCGAGAATAGCATGAGGCAATTCGCTTTCATCGTCCGGCACTTTGCCAATGTCGTGCAGGAGTCCTGCACGTTTGGCGGCTTTCGGATTCAGACCGAGTTCACTGGCCATAGTAGCGCAAAGATTTGCTACTTCGCGCGAGTGCTGGAGTAGATTTTGGCCATAGGAAGAACGGTATTTCATGCGGCCCACCATACGGATAAGTTCGCTGTTCATACCATGAATGCCGAGTTCAATCGTTGTTCTTTTTCCGATTTCAACTATTTCCTCATTGATGTTTTTGGTCACCTTGGCAACCACTTCCTCAATGCGGGCGGGGTGGATACGGCCATCGGTTACGAGCTGATGAAGCGACAGACGCGCAATTTCTCTGCGCACCGGATCGAAGCAAGAAAGCACGATCGCTTCCGGAGTGTCGTCTACAATGATCTCTACGCCTGTTGCAGCTTCGATAGCGCGAATATTGCGACCTTCACGACCGATGATACGGCCTTTCACCTCGTCGTTTTCAATGTTGAAGACAGAAACGCTGTTTTCCACCGCATGTTCAACGGCAGTGCGCTGAATGGTTTGAATCACAATCTTTTTGGCTTCCTGATTGGCCTTGAGTTTGGCTTCATCCACAATACCCTGAATCTGCGCTGAAGCGGCATTGCGGGCATCCTCCTTGAGTTGTTCCATCAGACGAGCTTTGGCGTCTTCTGCAGACATTTTGGAAATCTCTTGTAAAAGTCCAATAGCTTTCTGGTTGTTCTTTTCGAGTTCAGTCTGCTTTCTTTGAGTAGTTTCGGTCTGCTTGTTGAGGTTGTCACGCAGACTATCAATATCTTTCTCTTTTCTCTTGTACTGCTCGATCTGCTGCGAAATTTCCCTCTCGCGGTTCTTGATCTTATCCTCAGACTGTTGCAGTTTCTTGTTGCGATCTCTTACATCAGTTTCATGTTGGTTTTTAAGTTCCAAAAACTTTTCTTTCGCCTGAAGAATTTTCTTTTCTTTCAGTGTTTCTCCTTCTTTCATCGCTTCCGACAGGATGCCTTCTTTTTTGTTCTTCAAAATATTGTTGAAGATAAACCAGGTGATGAGTCCACCTACGGCAACACCTGCCAGCGCTGCGACGATTGCATAAATACTTTCGTTCATTGCGTTGATTGGTATATAAAGTAATAAAAATTGTTACACGTGCCTCCTCAGAGGCAGCGCTTCGACAAAGAATTTATTTTAAAAGGATCGGGAATTAACTGAGCAGTTCATCAAGTTTTGCCTCCAGATGGAGCAAATCTTCTGAGATGTCGACAGGGACTTCTACACGCTCAACTACTTTTTCAACACGCGTTTCCGGAGTTCTTTCGCTTTTAGCAGCCATTTGAAGTGCAGCCATAGCCAGTAAATCCTGCTTGTCTTTCACTGCGTAGTTTCTCTGAAACATCTGTATACTATCTTCAATGACCTGTTCGGCTTGCCTCACTCCGGCTTCTTCGTGATCATTGACGGTCAACGGATATGTCCGGCCCGCGATGTTTACTTTGATTGAAACTTCAGCCATTTATGCAGTGCTTTATTTGTTGAGCAGCGTAATGCATTCGTCAATTTCCTTAACCAACTCACCGATTCTTTGTCTTGTTGCACCCCGGAAATCATCTTCCGGAATGGCAGTCAGTGAGTTGTCCTTCACCATTTCACTGTTTTTATCAATCAATTCATCCAACTGAGCCTGAAGCTCTTTGTTAATCCTGTGCATGGTTTCATTTTCTTCACGCAAACGAAGCAACTGCTGTTCCAGCTGACGTTTGGAATCGCCGAGAATTTCAATCTTGGCATTTATTCTTTCGAGGATGATGTTGTTGTCCATGCCGGTCAATGAATGATTGTTAATTCAATGAAAGGTGGTCAAAGGTAACAGATTAAGTTGAAGCCGCAACCGTCTTTTTTCCTTTTTCGAATGTTCATATTTCATTTCCCCCTATTTTACAGCATAGGCATACTTATTGATTTTCGCATTCTGATGGGAAATCGGCTTTTCAAATGTTTATACCTGCCAACGCTCTTTATCGCCTTGCACCTGAGCAACGGAATTCTTGCTCAAAAGGCCGAATATCCCCAGGACTATTTCCATTCACCACTTGAAATCCCTTTGCAGCTCTCTGGGAATTTCGGTGAATTGCGCACAAATCATTTCCATGCAGGTATCGATATCAAGACGGAACAACGTGAAGGTTTGAATGTGCTGGCTGCGGCTGATGGATATGTTAGCCGGATTAAGGTATCGCCTGTGGGATATGGATACGCTATATATATTACCCATTCCAATGGTTATACGACGGTATATGGTCACCTGAAGAAATATGCGGAAAAAATTGATCGATACGTCAAAGAGCAACAATACGCGGTGAAATCCTTCAGTGTCGACTTGTACCCCGATTCATTGTTGCTTCCGGTGAAACAAGGTGAGTTCATCGGGTTATCGGGTAATTCGGGAGGTAGCGGTGGACCACATCTCCATTTTGAAATAAGGGAAACGGTTACAGAAAAAGTGTTGAATCCTTTTCTCTTCGGCATCAAGGTTAAAGACAAGATTCCGCCTTCTATTTCAGGAATATGGATAGTGCCATTGTCAGATAGTTCATGGGTGAATTCGGGCAGAATTCCTGTGAATTATCCCACGAAAACAACTTCAGGCAATTGTGTTTTGCAGTCGGTCACACCTGCCAAGGTATATGGGGATTTCGGTTTTGCGGTGCACACCACAGACATGCTCGACGGCAATAACAACAGATGTGGCATATACCGGATTGAGTTTTTTGTAGATAGTGTGCAGGTCTATGGCCAGCGCATGGACAAGCTTGATTTTACCACCAACAGGGCTATGAATGCCCATACCATCTACGAGCGATTTAAAAAAGACAGAAGTTCCATCCATGGATCATACAGATTGCCGGGCAATCCTCTGGATATTTATGATAATCTCGTAAATGATGGAATTGTGCGTTTTACCGATGGCAAGCTGCATGAGTGCGAGTATAGAATTTTGGATTTGATGGGCAATAAAAGCACAGTCAAATTCAAGGTTCAGGCATTGTCAAAACCCGGCGGTACCAGTTCTCCGGCAGAGGGAGTTTTGGCCAGATGGAACTGGGAGGAAGACAATAGCATTGAGACCTCCGATGTGAAGATTGAAATGAAAGCTTATACACTTTACGAGGACACTGACATGCGGATTAAGGCTATGAAGAAACTGAGCAATGTTATCGGGCCAACGTACTCCATAGTTTCACCCTATGAACCGGTTCACAACGCATTTCGTCTGTCGCTGAAAGCAGACAAAGTCAAGCCTGGTTTCGAAAATAAGACAGTTGTCGTGCGGTATGATCCCGATAAAGAAAAAATTAGCAGCGAAGGTGGCAAGTACAACGACGGCTGGATCACCGCAGAGCCCATGTATCTCGGATATTTCGCTTTGATGACCGACAGCGTTTCTCCGGCAATTTCGTCGGTGGATTTTAATGCCAATATGAAAGGCCGCAAGCAATTTTCAATGCGTATCTCTGACGCGCTGTCGGGGATACATGAAATCATTCCTGAAATTGATGGTAAATGGGCCTTGATGGAATATGATGCCAAGAATAGCCGGCTCTCTTATTATTTCGATGAAAAGTACATCACCTATGGTAAACACATTTTTAAATTAACTTTGAGAGACGGCGTGGGCAATGAAAAGGTTTTTAGCGGCAGTTTCGAGTGGTGAAAGTCCATGCTGGAAATCAGAATTTTGTGTTCCTGAGAAAGGATGGATCGAAAACAAGAATAGTCAAACAACCTGCGTTCACCAAGTCTGAGTTTATGAATGTTGTCCGCTTTTCCTGAAAAGAGTGCTTGATTCTCTTTGACATCAAGTAAAAGTAACAAGTAGAGACCTCTTGATTTAGGCAGTCCGGGCATGACATCAGGAAGTTTTTGTTGGTGGTTGATGTACTGAAATCCGATATTGATTTTTGCCGAAGTAGTTTATCAGTGCAGTTTAAACGCTCGTGGATGCAAGAAACTAGCTCATGTTATCAATGGTGCATGTTTTGGTACGGGACCAAATTATCCCTACTCTTGTGACGCAATGTTTAGGTATATCTGTAAAAATTCATTCTGATTGGATGGACTTTGCGCAGTTACCCGACGCTAAAGAATGCATGGTTTTGGTGAAGTTTGAATTGTGGAACTTGATCAATGCAACCAGTTGTGAAAGACGAAACCTTCATTGTATGGATGTTTTTGCAGATGACCAAAGCAAAAGCAAAAACAGAATTGACTTATTTCCATTTGAATTTAAACTAAAACCAAATAAACTATGGCTTTCAGAAATGCATCTTACATTCAATCCGGCAGAATGGGTCTTCCCAATACCTTTGCTCAGCGTTATGGAGGGCCAACCCAAACGGGTCCGGCCAGAAGCGACATCACCTTGGCTTTGGTGGCTAGTACAACGGATAATAGGACATACGCAACTATATATGTTGAGGTAGCGGGTAACTACAATCCGATTACCAGAACAGGCACTCCCATCGACACGTCTTGCACACCAATCAATCTGTCACAGGCTGGTTTTTCTGTGCGAACAGGTAGCAGTTGGGGTACTACCAATGTTAGCAGCGTGTTCCGCATTGATTACGATTTCAAAAATGGTTGGCCTAATCAATTTCAGGTTCAGGTAGGAGCTTCAGGTGGCGGAGGTACAAGTAATACTGTTTTCGTCTTTTCCAAAGGAGTGGGTGCTGACGAAGCGCAAAAATGATATTGGGAAAGTTGATGCATTTCAATATGCATCAACTTTTTTTATTATGAATTGTAAACTCATCTGCATATTCATCGTTTTTTTTCTCTGCGCGGGGGCGAGAAATAATTCAGCTCATGGTCAGGTGAATCAGCTCGATCATATCCTAAATGAATTGCAAAAGGATCGCAAATTGCGGTTGTCAAAAAAGCTTGTACTGCACGATAGTCTTTTAAGGATCGCCTCTCTACAGGGTGATCAATGCCAACTGGCAAAAATCTGGATCTCCAGAGCTATTCTGAAAGACAGGGAAGGAGAAATAGACTCTGCCATCTATTGTCTTGTAAGAGCAGATGAATTATTTAGTGCAAGTTGCGATTCATCACTTTTTGCGGAATTGTGTAATGTGAACAGCGCAGTTAATCTTTCGCTGGGCAATTTTGAAAAAGCCGATAGCCTTGCAGAGGCGGCCATTCGATTATGGAAGCCGGCTTGGTCTGGTGATGAATGCAAGAGAAAAGTTTTATTCAGTGCATATTCGAACAAGGCCATCGCTGTTGCGAGCACAGGTAATATTGACGACGCCATGATGCTCTTTGAAAAAACCCTGAGTAGCGCGATCGAATTCAATGACAGTCTGTTCATAGAAAAATCATTGATTAACAAGGGCACGATCGCCTCGATGACGAGAAGATTTGATGAGGCTGAAGGATATTACCTCAGCGCATTGTCATCCGCTTTGCAACGAAATGAATACAGCCATATCATTGAATGTTATCTCAATTTGTCGGGAATAAGTCAGGAAAAAAATAATTTGACGAAGGCCATTGAATACCTCCAGCGAGCCGCTTCAACCGCTGAACCTTTGGATTTGCTGAACAGAAAGAGTATCGAAAAAAGTTTTGCTGTACTTTTTGAGAAATCTGGACAGTGGGAAGAAGCCTACATCCACAGGTTGAAATATGAGGCGATCAATGATAGTATTCTGAATCAGGAAATTATAGCAAGTGTTTCAGAGATGGAGGAAAAATATCAGTCGGAAAAGCGCATCAGAGAGATTCAGGATTTGAAAGTGTCCAATCTGGACAATCAGCTTGAATCGGAAAAAAATAAACGGGCCCGGAATGCGATGATTGCCGGTGCGGCGGTGTTGTTCGTTTCACTGATCTTCCTTTTTGCCCGTTATAGATTCGTACAACTCAACAGAAACAAACTCAGAAGAAAAAATGAAATCATTGAAATCGAGCGCAAAAGATCCGATGATTTGCTAAAGAATATCCTTCCGGAAGAGGTAGCCGAAGAGCTGAAAGCGAAAGGCGAAGCCCAAGCTGTTCAATTCGATATGGTTACGGTACTTTTTACTGATTTCAAAGGATTTACCGCAATGAGCGAGAGGATGAGTGCGCAGGATCTCGTGCGTGATCTGAATGAGTGCTTCAGCGCATTCGATCTAATCTATTAAAAATACTGTATCGAAAAGATCAAAACCATCGTCTATGCATACATGGCTGCCTGATGATTACCTTTGACA
>JBEIHH010000036.1:0-25998 GCA_040381475.1 Crocinitomicaceae bacterium
CGATTCGGTCTGAAGCACAGGCCGGATGACATCGAAAGGCGATGTTGCATGGTGATTATTGCCACTCTGATCATTCCACTCTGCAACATAATTTCCGTTGAGTACTATACCTGCATCAGCCTTCAGCCACATTTCCAGACCCGGTATTTGGTCAGGATCAGACTGCGCATGTGAATAAACCCGCAACAAAACAGACAATAGTGAAAATATGAAGCCTTTTTTAGTCAAACTCTTCTGAAAATTCAAAGAAATTACTGTTTAGCAACCGAAATTAGCGCGGAGATGAATATAGGACGAAATACATCAAATCCTTTATCAACAATAGCCCTGTGATGAAAAGAACACGTGATTCGCTGAATGAAATCCGCACCTCGCTTCGTTTGAGCGGGTCCTTCGTGCAGAATTCCGCTTGGATGTTCGCATCTTCCGGCATTTCCATCATCATTCAGTTCATCTTTTTCACCATTCTTGCGAGAATATACTCGCCTGTTGTTTATGGCATTTTTGGTGTGTTCAATGTCTATGTGAGCACATTGGGCAATGCCGCCACGCTGGGATACAATCAGGCATTCGTTCTCCCGAAAAGCGACAGAGAGTTTTCTGCCTTGCTGAGGCTGACATTGTGGATCGTGATTTCATTTTCTGTTGTGGTCTTCGTCATCAGTCTTGTTGCAGGAAAAGCTATCACTGCTTACTTCGACCATGAGGAAATTGGAGACTGGGTTTATTGGATTGCGCCAACGATGATGCTTCTAGCATTCGACAGGATCACGGCTGATTGGGCCATTCGCAAGAAGGAATTCAAGAAGCAAACCATCTGGTCAACCACAACAACACTGGTGGTGAAATCATTCAATGTCTGTTATGGTCTATGCGTTTCGGCCACCACAGCGGGTCTGGTTTACACAACAATTCTACAACATTTACTCAGGGTCATCTTTTACGCCTGGCTCATCATTGACGATTTCGGTCACAAAATGAAAGACCGTTTTACAAAGCTTGAGCTCATGGGCGTGGCAAGGACATACAAAGAGTATCCTCTCTACGTATACTGGGGAAATGTCATAAACATATTCTCAAACAACTTGCCTGCTGCGCTTTTACCTACGCTAGGATTTGGCATGCAATACGTCGGATTTTTTACCTATTCCCTGATTGTGCTGGATCTGCCGATACGCATGTTAGGATCGGGTGTGTCATCGGTATTTCAGCAAAAAGCAACAGAACTTGCTGAACACAGAAAAAGCGAACTGCCTGAACTCACTTGGAAACTATTCAAAGGAATTTTCCTTATTTCCATTGTGTTCTCATTCATCATATTCCTTTCAGGCGAATCGCTCTATGTATTGCTGCTACAGGAAAAATGGCGTGAGGCCGGCATGCTGGCTGAAATTCTGGTCCTGTTCTATTTCTTCAGGATGATCTCTTCACCACTATCTTCTTTGTACAATGTGTTGAGGAAAGAAAAAGAGTTGTTCATCTTTCAGGTCATACTGACTATTGTGCGATTCGGATCGCTCATCATCGGCTCCTATTTTACACATGACTTCTTAGTACTGATGACCATTTATTCCGTAATCAATGCGTTGATGTATCTGGTATTCTGTCTGAGAATGTTCATTTTGCTTGAATTCCCGGTTACGAAAGTTTTGGGTTATGTAATTGGTTGGACCGGACTGACAGGAATTATAGCTCTATTGATAAAAGCATATATCCTAAAATAAACAATGACCCCAATGGGGTCACTGTTCTTGCACTCGCTATACAGGCCGGGTTACTTCCTTCACCCGCTGTAGCTTTTTATCTGTTGAGGTATGAAAATCTCATACCGACTGACGTTTCTGATGACTACAACGTAAAGCTACAACTGCTGTTGCGAAAACAAGATAAGACTTGACTTAAAAGAAGGGGAATAATCACCTGTCAATATGTATATTGTTTTCCGGGAGAAATTCATAAAACCGCGAGGCAATCGATGTTTGGAAGAAAAAACAGGAAGAGTCCACGGCATGTAAATCTCCGGCAATTGGGAATAGAATTCACGCCGTTTTCATATTCTGCATGTGTTCCTCTGAATGCATTCTGCTTCAGGTCATACTTTTTCTGGTGAGCTTATGCCACACAAATCGCAACACGATCCATATGTGATTGACGAAAGTCTGAACATGTCCATAATGCCCAACCATGATTCTGTATCGCTCAAACCAGCTTGCCTTGCGCCTTTTCGCGGAAAGTCCGCCTTCAAGAAATCGGGCAATATAGTCTTGCAAATTGGTGATGGTATCACATTGCTGAAGCGTGCGGATAGTCCAGTCGATGTCGGCACTTATCTTGTACTGAAGATCAAATCTGGCACATTTCGAACGACGCACGATCATTGACTGATGTGAGACACACATTCCGAAACGAAAACTTTTCCAGGTAAGATTTGCAGGTGGTTCCAGCCTGCGATTACCAAGTACATTACCTTGTAAATCGACAACTGCAGTATTTCCAAAATAAAAATCTGAAGGTGGAAAGGCAGAAAAAACACGCTCTAATGTGTCATGCCTATAGAATTCATCACCTGCGTTCATGAATACAACATACTCCCCTTTGGCATTTTCGAGACCCTTGTTCATGGCATCATAAATTCCGCTGTCCCGGTCGGAAATGACAATCAACTGAGGACGTTTGTATCTCGAAACAATCTGTAATGTCTTGTCTGTTGACAAACCATCAATTACCAAATGCTCAATGCCCGGCCAAGTCTGGGCAGCAACGCTTTCCATCGTGCGGGCGATGAATTGCTCTGCATTGAAGACCACCGTGATAACAGAAACAATAGGCTTATGACTCATAAATTGTCAGGGTAAATCCACAAGATTGAAGAATCCTTTGCAATATTACACCCACACTTCGAATACTTTTGCATGCCATGTCGTCAGCACAACCATTGCATCAGCGTTTAGGTAAACACATATTCCAGACCGGCAATACGCTTGTGTCAATTCTGAAGATTATTGTGTCAAGCCGCAAAACTCCTGATTTTCCGCCGTTGCAGTCAGACACATGCATCATTCTTGGTAACGGTCCTTCCCTTAAAACAAGTTTTCAAAAATATCCGGGGCATTTTAAAAGATTCCCCCTGATATGTGTAAACAGTTTTTGTCTTGCCCCTGAATACAGCGAACTAAAACCTGCATATTGTATTGTGCTGGATCCTGGTTTGTGGAAAGCTGACAACGACTTCGTAAAGAGTGTGGTAGATGCATTGCTGATAAAGACCACCTGGCCAATTAACCTTATTATACCTCGCGCTGCTTATTCATCCTCCTTTTTGAAAAAGTTAAGTCAAAATCCGCATATACATGTGCATTTGATCAACTATGTAGTCTATAAAGGATATGCCGGAATCGGACACTTTTTCTACAGAAGAAATCTGGCTATGCCTCAGTGTCTGAATGTATTGGTGGCATCGCTTTTCAGCGCTATCAATCTTGGATATAAAAAAATTGAATTCTTTGGTGCAGATCACAACTGGCATGATCAACTTGCCGTGCGCGAGGACAATGTGGTTTGCGTAAGACAAGTTCATTTCTACGAAAACAAAGAAGAGGTATCCTATCTTCCATTTTACAAGACCATGCTTGTCAAAGAAACATTTCGGATGGATGAAATATTTCATTCCTGGGCAAAAGTTTTTCATGGATACAATCTTATCAGGGATTACGCAAAATCGAGAAACGTGGAAATAACGAACGCAAGCGAAGTGTCCTTTATCGATGCGTTCCAGCGAAATAAGCCAGATATGGTCTGAACATATTGTCTTAACCATAAAAACCGCACCACTAAGGCTGTTCCCGGCATTCGAAATGTCAAATCTCAAAAAAACAATTGCCATGTTCATTGTCAGTTAAGAGCTCATTATAGTAACGACGCATAAATTTAAAACCTGACTTCATTCTGTTTAGCACAAGATAGATATTTATCTATTGAGCATTTTCAAGGCATTTAGGGAATACTGAAGAAAAATGTTGGCTAAATTCGCGTCAAGATTATTTTTATTATTTCTATGCTAGATCTAAATGGAAGATCGCTTCTGATAACGGGCGGCACCGGCTCACTGGGCATGCATCTGACCAAGACCATACTTGAACGCTGGCCTAATATTCGACGTTTAGTCATATTCTCACGAGATGAACAGAAGCAGTATCAGATGTCGATGCTGTTTCCACATTCGAAATACAATGCCATTCGTTATTTCATTGGCGATGTGCGCGACGTTGGCAGGTTGACCACCGCCATGAAAGGAATAGACTACGTCATTCACGCTGCGGCAATGAAACATGTTCCCATTGCCGAATACAATCCGATGGAATGCGTGAAGACCAATGTACTTGGTGCGGAAAATGTAATCAATGCCTGTTTTGAGAACGACGTAAAAAACGTTGTTGCGCTCTCCACAGACAAAGCCGCAGCGCCAATTAATCTCTATGGCGCTACCAAACTTTGTTCCGACAAATTGTTTGTAGCAGCTAACAACATCAAGGGGAAAAATCAGATCAAGCTCTCAGTGGTTCGTTATGGCAACGTGATGGGCAGTAATGGTTCAGTTATTCCATTGTTTTTGAGGAAACGTGGCGAAAAAAAATTACCAGTTACAGATCCGCGCATGACCCGCTTCAACATTTCCCTTCAGGAAGGAGTTGAGGTGGTTTTGCATGCGATGGAGCACGCCTGGGGTGGAGAGATATTTGTTCCAAAAATTCCCTCTTATCGAATCACGGACGTTGCGGAAGCTATCTCACCGGGTTGCGAATTGGAAGTGATTGGTATCAGACCCGGAGAAAAATTGCATGAGGAAATGATCACCAGTTCGGATTCATTCACCACCTATGACATGGGAAAATATTATGCAATCCTTCCACAGGTGCCAAACTTCAGCATGGCAGACTTTATGAATCATTTCAAACCACAAAAAGTAGCGGAAGGATTCTGTTACAATTCGGGTGAAAACACCCAATGGTTAGAAGCTACGGAGCTCAGGATTCTGATACGCGAGCATGTAGATCCGTCGTTTTGATTTCAGGCGAAGTGAACAAACGACCGCTTGATATTAGATGTGACGGTGGCACTGACATCGGTATGGGCCATGTGGTGAGGTGCGTGGCATTGGCGGAGATGTTGAAGGATAAATTTGATATCCATTTCATTGTCCAGAAAACAGATGGATCGGTTTACAATTTCATCAAGGATTTCGGTTATACTTTTCATACGATTGATAGGACAAAAGAATCGGTAATTGATGCGCAGAATTCTTTAAGAATGTTTCGTCCAGGCTCCATTGTTGTACTTGATGGATACAATTTCAAAACAGACTATCAGGAATCAATTCGCGGCAATCAACACAAATTGGTGGTCATTGATGATTTGCATGCCTGGCATCATGTCGCTGATATAGTCATCAATCACGCTCCCTCCGTGGCAAGATCAGATTATCAGTCTGAGAACTACACCAAATTTCTTCTCGGACTTGATTATACGCTCATAAGAAAAGAGTTTCATAATTTCAAAACCAATTCAGCCAGAAGCGAAGCCATATCCCGAGCAATAATTAGCATGGGAGCGAGTGATGTCAATAACATGACTTCCAAATTCGCCGAAGTCTTGCTTTCAATTTCAGTATTTGAAGAAATACACATCCTCCTGTCAAGCATCAATCCTCATGCAGCTAGCATTGCAACTTTAAAAGCCCAGAATTCCAAAAGAATCAGCCTTCACATGGATTTGAATGCGCAAGAATTGTGTAAGCTAATTTCAAATGCAGACCTGATGATTTGCCCTGCAAGCACGATTGCCCTGGAAGCTTGTTGCGTTGGTGTCAATCTGTTAACAGGCTATACAGCAGCTAATCAAACTGATATTCTCAGAGGAATCGTAACACTGAACATGGGATACAATCTCGGAAATTTGATAGAGATTTCAAAAGAAAGCATCCATCAAAGCGTTACTGATATATTGAGTGATAAAAACAAAAGAGAGAAAAGGCTTCAACAAGATATTGCTTTCAAATCGTACCCAAAATCCAAATTCGAAGAAGCGTTTTGTTCTATATGAATGTAAGCAAAAACATATCTTCCAGACTAGCCACGCCCGATGATCTATTGCTTTATTTAAATTGGGCGAATGACCCTGAAGTGCGGGCCAACTCATTCAATTCAGAAGCAATAAAACTGGAAAATCATCGAGATTGGTTTCTCCGAGAAGTTCAGAATCCTCGAACCTTATTGCTCGTGTTTGAGTATGGTGGAACGCCATTTGGGCAAACCCGGTTTCACTCTGAACACGATCAAAGCCTGCTGAATTATTCCATTGACAAAGAATTTCGAGGCCAGGGCCTGGGCGCGCAAATGATAGAAAAAGCATTAGAATCGCTTCATGAAAGCCAGCCGCACATACATAGTATCATAGCGAAAGTAAAAGCAGACAACCACTCATCCATAAAGGTTTTGGAAAGAAGCGGGTTTGCAAAACACAGTGAACAAGAAAAAGAAATTGTCTATATTTTCGATTATGGATTATAAGTTTATTCTTATACTTTTTCTTTTTCTTCCGCGCTTTATTTTTGGTCAAACGCACTTCAGAATTGGCATTCAGGGAATAATGGCCTAGCCATTCATTTCGTTAATGGTACTCCGAATATTGACTTTTCAACGATTGTACCGTTTGGTACAGCAGGTGCATCAGTATTCAATAACCCGATAACTGGGGAATTGATTTTTTATACGGATGGAGTTCGTGTGGTCGATAAAAATCATGAACTAATGCCGAATGGATCGGGACTTTTCAGTGGAACTTCTAATCACGGTTCTGGTAAAATAGTGCCCAATCCGAACAACTGCCATGAGAGCTACGTTTTTTCAATCTCAACTGCAACAGAGAATCAATTCACTGGTGATTTGTATTATTCAAAAGTTGATCTGACTTTACCAGGAAATGGCACATTAGCTGAACCGTTGGGTGATGTCACTAGCACAGAAAAGAACATACTGTTAGCCGAAAAATTTATCTGAAGCACTTGAAGTAATTCCACATGAAAATGGATTCGATTTTTGGCTGCTTAGCCCATTGCTTTCCTCACCTGTGTTTCAGGTATTTCTAATAAGCAATGATAACATTTCTCTAACAGGCACTTACAACTACGGCACCCGGCTCACCGATCTACAGGCATTGAGGTATTCTCCCTCCAATAATAAGATCGCATTTGGAAGTTTCAGAGAAAATGACCCCACAAGAATCGCCGATTTCGATCCCGGAACAGGAGAAGTATCAAACTTCTCTAACGTAGCAGGTTCACCATTTGGGACATCCTCTAATGGTTACTCCGGAATCATTGATGTTGAATGGTCACCTGACGGTTCAAAACTGTACATTTCCAGACTAAGAGGAAACAACCCGTCGACTGATGGAGCTTTATATCAATACGATCTAAATAGTCCATTAACTGATGCAACGCTTATTCAATCTGTGTCCAATAGTCCATCCAATGTGTCCAAAGGTCTTCGACTCGGCCCCGATGGTATTATTTATTGGCTTTGTTACGAGCCGCTAAGTAATGGTTATTCCTATATAGCAGGTATTCTCGAGCCAAATCTTGCTGGAGCGAGCTGTAATTTAAACATGCAATTTATTGATGTTGGCTCGGCATTGCCCGCCACCGCTTTGTTCCCAAACTTTGCAATCATTAAAAACGACCCACCTAACCTTTTGTCAAGTGAAGTGATCACTTTTCCAGCTTGCGTAAATACCAATTTCGATTCTGAGGATCTACAACCGATGGGGCGAGTTGATATTTGAAAACAGCAAAGGAGAAAGCTACTGGACAGGCAATGTTCGATCAGGATCTTACTATGCCCCGGATGGAGTATATATTTTCGAAATTACTGACCTGAACGACCCTTTGAATCCTCATTTCCTTAGAGGAACTATTACATTGATCAGATAAGACTGTCATGTTGTAGTTAACTTTGTTGCACGACAATAAAGTATGAGTTTTATTCAAAAGCTTACCCGACCATTCATCATCGCAGAGATGAGCGGCAACCACAACCAATCGCTCGACAGGGCGCTTGCCATCGTGGACGCCGCAGCTGCAACTGGTGCACATGCATTGAAACTTCAGACATATACTGCCGACACCATTACCATGCGTGGTGCGCTAACCATTCAAGATCCAAATTCACTGTGGTCTGGTCAAGAGCTGTATGATCTATACTCCAAGGCTTACACACCATGGGAATGGCACAAGCCAATTTTCGATCGGGCGAAGTCACATGGCATGATCGCTTTCAGTTCACCTTTCGATGAAACATCTGTCGATTTCCTTGAATCACTCGACGTACCGCTGTATAAAATCGCTTCATTTGAGAATACACATCATCCACTTTTAAGAAAAGTGGCAAAGACCGGAAAGCCGGTAATCATGAGTACAGGAGTTGCCACATTTGAAGAAATTGTAGAAAGCGTTGAAGTATTGAGACAAGAAGGTTGTAAAGAAATCATCTTATTGAAATGCACAAGTACTTATCCCGCAACACCGGAAAACACCAATCTGCTAACCATACCATATATGCGTGAAAAGTTCAACTGCGAGATAGGACTATCAGACCATACCATGGGTATCGGAGTTGCTGTTGCTTCCATTGGGCTTGGTGTTAAGATCATTGAAAAGCATTTCACGATCAGTAGGGCCGATGGCGGTGTTGACAGCGCATTCAGCATGGAGCCGGATGAAATGAAAACACTTGTAGACGAGACCGGTAAAGCTTTTCAGGCTTTAGGAACTGTCCAAACAACTGTTCAGGCCGTTGAAGAAAAAAGCCGAATGTTTAAGAGGTCCATCTACATTGCAGAAGATATTCCGGCAGGGACAGCACTTTCAGAAAAGAACTTGCGCATCATTCGTCCGGCACTGGGACTTGCACCACGAGAATGGAACAAAGTTATAGGAAAAAGGGCAGCACGTCTCCTCAAAGCAGGAACACCACTAAATACAGATGACTTTGTTTAAACATTCAAACAAGTAAGTTGGGAATAATCATCAGGCAAGCCGTTTCTTCGACCATCTATTCATACATAGGTGCGCTACTCGGTTTTCTTACCGTTTGGTTTGTCAACAGACTGTGGCTTACATCAGAGGAAAACGGTTTGCTGAATTTGCTCATCTCTATATCATTGTTAACAGGTTCACTGAGCAATCTAGGCATGGCCGGAGTTACAACCAGAATGTTTCCAAGGTTCAGAAATTCTTCTACTGCTCACGGTCAATTTCTCTTTTATCCGCTCGTCATTACTTCTGTCGGGTTCATTCTCTTTCTCATACTTTTTTTCCTTTTCCGTGACGAGTTGGTTGAAAGGAATTATGAGAAATCCAGGCTGCTTTCGGAAAACCTTTACTACCTCATTCCGCTCACATTTTTCATAGGTGTATTCTATGTACTGGATGCCTTTTCAAGATGCCTTTATCTGACCACCGCAGGCGTAATCATCAAAGAAGTCCTGCTCCGGTTAGCGATACTGATTGCAGCGTATATCTATCACATCGGGATAATTGATTTCGACACGTTCGTGCTTGTCTACTGTTCATCCTTCTGCGCCATTGGCATTGCCATGGTCATTTATCTGTATCAACAAGGCGAGTTTCAACTGAAACGCCCAAGTCTCAAACTGGACGATTCACTGAGCAAGGAAATGAAACTGGTTGCATTTTTCTCAATCATCACCGGACTGAGCAGTTTGCTGATTTCGCATATCGACAAATTCATCGTCAACGACACAATGGGCCTTGCCTATGCTGGAGTGTTTAGCGTAGCTACCTATTTCGGAAGTATGATTCAAATTCCCGCGCGATCAATCATTCGCATTACCTCCAGTGTAATTGCCGATGCCTGGAACCGAAATGATACCGAGCACGTGAGCATGATTTACCACAAAACCTGCCTCAATCAGACCATCATCGGACTGTTTCTTTTCACGTGCATCTGGCTCAACATTGACAATATTATTTCGTTGATGCCACCAGACTACAGCAACGCAGGCAACATCATTCTGATGATTGCTTTGGGCTATTTGATTGATCTGGCAACAGGCGTGAACGGTGTGATCATTGGCACATCAAAATACTTCAGGTACGATTCAGTGTTTATGTTTTTGCTGATCCTGGTTACCATCATAACCAATCTACTCCTGATACCGATTTACGGCCTTCTGGGAGCAGCCATCGCCTCATGCCTCACTTTTTTTGTCTACAATCTTACCCGTTACATTTTTATTCTGGCGAAATTCAAAATGCAGCCGTATGATTCCTCTTTTGTCAAAGTGCTTGCGGCAGGTGCGTTTGGTTTTGGAATTGCCTTCGTACTTCCTTCAATTGAGAATGCCTATCTAGACACCATTATCAGAGGTGGCACTTACACCGCCATCTATTTTCCGCTGGTTTACCTTATGAAAGTATCTCCCGACATGAATCTGACATTGCAGAACTACCTGAAAAAAATCCTGCGTCAGTAACAGTATTCACAAAACTTAGAGTCGTGGTTGTGCTGAAAGACTTTTGTATTGTAGAGTTGATCAATCCACTTTACCAACTCAGATTCAAAATGCTGCATCAGCTCGCCATTGATATTGTCCGCAAATGGTTCAAGAAACATATAGCCTTCTTTGTAATTGACCATACTAAATATTCCAGAACGAATATTCTCAACAGGTACCTCTTTCGCAAACATGTAGGTATACAACATCAACTGAAGTGCCTTTGCAGATTTCGTATCAGTAAACATTGCGCCGAGATCTCCTTTTAGAATAAGGTCTTTAGGATCTATTTTTCCCGATTTATAATCAACAATTTCTACCATTCCTCCATATTGATCAATCCGATCAGACTTTCCTGAAACGACCACAGGATAAGTCAGTCCATAACGTGCGGTGTCAATTTCACGTCTCAACTTTTTTTCTACTGCGATAACATTCCTTTGCGTATTCATGGATTTCTCCTGAAGCAGCCGAATTTCCATGTCTATGAATTGGAGCAACATCTTTCGGCCCAACGATTTCATCAAAAGATTTTCGCCTGACTCCGTATTGCTAATTGAATAAATTTCATCAATCGCTGCGTCCAGTTCAGAATCCACATTGTTTTTAAGGTTCATCAGGTCAGATTCCTTTGGATAAGAATCAATAAACCGCTGAAAGAACTTTTCAAGAACAAGGTGGATAGCACTTCCGAAAGTGGCGTCCGTCATTCGTTCTTCAACTTTCTCTTCCTCCCCCAGGCCAAGGATATGCCGATAATAAAAATCGAGCGGACAGGCAACAAATTTATTTATTGCCGAAGGTGAAATTCCTGCAGCGAATATTTCGAGTATTCTTTTTTTGATCAATTCGCTATTCTGTACAACGGACTTATATGCCTCATTTTGGACAGTTCTCAAAGAACGCCGGGTGATATGCAAATTCTTGAAGGTAACCGCCAACTCTTGTTGAACCTGAATGATATAACGACTGGGCTCTACATTTTTAAAGTCAGAAGAAACCGAAGAGTAAAACAAATGTAGATTTTTAGCATGATGCAGCAACCGGTAAAACGTATGGGCATAGGTAGCATCCTTTACATCCGGCAATACCAATTTGTAATAAGCCCGTAAATCAAATGGAATAAAACTTTGATCGAATTGATTACCCGGCAGAATATCATCATTGGCACCCAGGACAAGTACAGTGCTGAAATCAAGACCACGCGTTTCAACCATATTCAACACCTGCAGACCATTGACTGGTTCACCTTGATAGTAAACGGAAATTTTAGCAATCACGTGTTCATACAACGCCAGGACCGATTCAGGATCTTGCAGATAATTTCTTTCTCCGATCATTTCCGATAAATCAGTCATGGCTTCAATGACTTTCACTTTAGCCACTTGAGCTACATCATCGGTTGCAGGAATACCTTCGATAAAAGAGATAAGCGCTGGAATGATGTCAGCTTCTTCCGACCATAAACAAGCCAATGCAACTCTTAACTCTGTCAAATCCTCACTTTTTCTTTTCAAATATTTGTCATCAGCAAATACCCTGACATCATCAACCAAACGCTTCAACAAAACTGCAGCATCATTTCCTCTAATTCCAGCCTCAGCGAGCAAGTGAAGAAATCCGACAAGATCGTTGTGATAGATTCCTTTTGATTTTTTTGACCTTGATAAACGGATCTTCAGCACTGATCGAACAATTCGCGCATGAATAAAACGACCAGCAGCAAGGCCTAAAGCAAGGTTTACAGGAACTTTCACGTCTGAAAGTGCAGATAGAAAAGCCTCAGACAATGATTCGTCTGATAATACAACACAGGTATCATTCAGCGTTTCCTGATCAAATGCTTTTAAAACATCGGCAGCTCCAAGCACCTGCGAAACCGCTGTGCTGCTTTCGTGCACAATTACATTCATTTCGTGATCACCAATATTAGCAGGAATCCGATCCTTCGATATTTGAAATGATGACCGGCGGTAATTACCACCGGCCTCGTGCATGCCATCCAATACATAGTATTTATCGAGATCCCAAAGTACATGAACATTGCAACTGCCCTGTAACAACTTCAGCAGCTTTTCTTCGGCTGGTGAAAATGCAGACAAGCCGGCTACATAAACATGGGCTGAACTTTGATGAAGATCTGAATCAATACCTTCTTCGCACAACCTGCGAACCATGCGCTGATAGGTCCATGAGTGGTTCTCATCTTGCCAGGATGCGTATGATCCATAAAGGGAACCTAGTTCAGACCAAAACACCAAATACTGCTTCTGTGATTCCGATAGATTTTCAGCCTGAAAGCTCCATTCTTCTATTTCACGGATATTTCTGAGATCAGAAAAAACAGCTCTCGGATCAGCCAGTGAAGCATCGATATCGCGAAAATCGCGCAAAGCAACCGGGGCCCATCTGATAAAAGTAGAGAACGATTCAGGATTTGCAGAGCCGATTCGATAAACATCATAAAATGCAAGAAGCATTTCCAGTTCACTGCCCGTCCTGCCACCATGCAAAACAGCAACAAATTCAGGAAATATTTGAAACTTCGGCGCCCAGATATTGCCACCTGCAATCTTGAAAAGATAACGGACCAGAAACAATCTCGACCGCTGTGTTGGAAGTATGACAGTTACATCCGACAAATCTTTGCCATGAGCCTTGATAAGTTGATCAGCAAGTCCTTCTAAAAAACGCATAACTAACGAGCAATAATTGCAAAGAATTTGGTCAAATTTGCAATATGATTTACGAATATCCGCAATTCAGGAAGCTCATCAATGAAAAAAGCTATTATCGCATAGATAGCTCAACAGACCTGACGGAAATTCAGCGTGTTGGAGAAAAATATATTGTTCATCGTCTTCAGGCTAAAATATTACCAGAGAAATTGCTCATCAGCGATCTTCTTGCTTGCGAAACCGCTGATTATATCCGGATCACTGCTGATGAATTTCTCACTTTTGAGAAATTCTGTTCCCGCGAATTAACCCCTTACAGAAAGCCATCAGCCTGAAGCTTCATCTGAATACTGGGATTGATAACTCTATGGAAAAGTCATGCATCTGTCTCAAAATCCGAACGAAAAAGGTCACAATTTTGAATTATGATTCGTGAATTTGTTTCTCTGAAACCCTACAACACTTTTGGAATTGACAGCGAGGCGCGATACCTGGCTTCATTCGCCGATCAGGACACGTTGATCGAACTACTGAATAATCCTTTGGTCCAAAAAGAAAACAGGTTGATACTTGGAGGAGGAAGTAACATTCTTTTCACCAGAAATTTCAACGGTGTAGTACTTCTGAATCAAATGAAAGGGATCAGCCTGGTTGGTGAAACTCAAGATCATTATCTTGTCAAGTGTTACGCCGGTGAAATCTGGCATGAGTTCGTTATGCATTGTATTGCCAATCAATATGCGGGCGTTGAAAATCTTTCTTTGATTCCCGGTTGTGTAGGCGCATCGCCGATGCAAAACATTGGAGCATACGGCGTAGAAATCAAAGATGTATTTGAATCCCTTGAAGCGATGCATGTCCATGAAAGGATTTGGAAATCTTTCAATCTTAATGAGTGTGCCTTTGGTTACAGGGAAAGTGTTTTCAAGAGAAAAGAAAAGGACAACTGGGTAATCACTTCAGTGACATTCCGTTTGCGAAAGCGGCCAGTATTGAACACTACTTACGGGGCTATTGAAGAAGAACTGGAAAAAATGAATCTCGATAAAATCACGATCCGTGATATTGCCCAGGCAGTGATCAATATTCGCACATCCAAACTTCCTGATCCAAAAAAAATTGGCAATGCAGGAAGCTTCTTTAAAAATCCGGTTGTTCCAATCAGTGTTTTCAAGGAAATTCAGGCACATCATAACAACGCGCCATGTTATCCTTTGAACGATAACGAAGTCAAAGTCCCGGCCGGCTGGTTGATTGAACGAGCAGGTTGGAAAGGAAAAAATCTGGGGAGGTACGGAGTACATGCCAACCAGGCACTTGTACTGGTCAATTACGGCGGAGCCACGGGAAAAGAAATTTATGACCTGAGCAGCGACATCATTAGCGACATCCAATCCAAATTCGGTATTGAATTAGAACGCGAAGTAAATATCATTTAACCCGGATCAGAATTTTGCGCAAGGCATGATTCTGATTTTTTTCGACCTCTGGCTTTGTTTGTTAGACCATTGATATGTCAACGACACCTCGTGCGAACCAGCAGAACTTCCGATACCCAAACGCGACATGGTGATATCATAACTATATCCGAACTTATACCGCGACGCCTGAAATCCCAATAAGACGGCCACCGCATCATGATTCATATAACCGTAGGTGTTGCTCTTCATAGGCAAACCGCGATACCAGACACCAAGAATAATTGGTGAAAATTCATAGTAAAATCCGAAGTCCAGTTGATCGAATTGTTGCTGTGACAAGTAATTCGCCGCGAACACCATGTAATGATCAAGTCTTGTGAGTGAATTTCCTTTTATTCTAACACGCACTCCACCATGTGCTGAAATTTTTCGTGCAAGTGGATCTTCATTGTTGCTGTAGAAACTTTGGTCGGGCGTGTTATTGTGAAATCCCGAAACTCCCAACCAGAATTTTGGTCCATACATCAGAAATCCTGCACCCATATCAAAATAATTCACGGGTATCACAGTGCCTTGTTCGAGTGAGGGCTGCTGGCCATCGCGAATCATCTGATCATAAAATGTCAACTTTTCAAAATCAATGGACTTAGAAACATAACCAAATTGTAATGCTGGTCTGAAGTAAAGATTTCTCTTGATCCGGGCTTCATAGGCATATTGAAAGGAAATACCTGTTGTTCTGAGCGCACCGGTTCCGGCCTGATCATAGTTGACCAGTAATCCCATACCACTGTTGATGTTGGGTAAAAACTGATCAAAAGATAAATTGACCGCTGAAAATCCTCCAGGAATTGCAGCCCACTGATTGCGGTATTGAGCACTCAACCTGCTTTGTACAGATGCACCCACGAATGCTGGGCTCACCGCCGTTGGTGCTGCATAAAACTGTGTGAACTGCTGATCCTGGGCTCGCATCCCGACAGCTGAATAAAACAGCAACAGCAAAATATTATACAGTTTTTTCATGCTTAAGTTAGGTTTAAATCATTCACAACAACTCATTCTATTTTATTATCAAGGTAACATCACCTGATTTTTCATAATTCCTTCCATCAATAAACTTTGCTTTCACTTTCCACACATATACATCCTGTTTCACCAAAAATCCACGGTAATAACCATCCCAACCGCGGTTGACATCATTGCTTTCATAAAGCAACTCGCCCCATTTGTTGAAAATCTGAAGTTGATACTCTTCCACACCATTGTGAATCGGGAAGAATACATCATTATCAAAGCTTCCGGCGTCGTAAACGCCATTGGTAGAACCATTCGGACTTGGGGAGAAAGCATTCGGAAAATCAATCAGACCAGATGCCAGAGCGCGCACAATGCCAGGCAAGGTCATTGTATCTGCACAACCCGCATCATTGTTAGCAATTAACGTCACATCATATTCGCCTTCCGCATTGTAGTAATACAATGGGTTCTCTTCGGTGGAATAATTACCATCGCCAAAATCCCAGTTGTAAGATGTAGCATTTGTCGAAAGGTTAAGACAGTAAACTGGCTCACCGGGCACGTTGACCTCATTAGGAGTAACAGCAAATGCAGCTTGCGCTCTTGGGAAAACATGTATGATTTGTTCCTGAACCATTTGATCCGTGCTGCCATCAGCGCCGGTAACCGTTAGAGATACGGTATAGACACCAGGTTGCCAATAGGTATATACCGGATTAGTTGCCGTTGACTGACCTCCGTCGCCGAATGACCAGTTGGAAGCCACCTGATCCTGACTCAGGTTCGCAAACGATACTGTAAGCGGCACACAACCTTCAGCAGGGCCTTCGAAATCCGCCACTGGTGGAGGAGGAAGAATCAAAACATCACGATATGTGGTATCACTGCATGATCCATTGCTCACAACCAATTGGATAGTATAGTCACCCCATGCTTCATAAGTGTATGGAGCAGGATCATAATCAAAAATAAAATTGGCATCTCCCATATACCAGGAAGCAATGAGATCTCCTCCAATGGTATTGTTTTCAATTTCAATGGTAGCATCCGGCCATGTTTGAACTTGAGGTGTTACTTCAAAAGATGCAATTGGGTTTGCGAAAACGTGGATATCCATGTATGCAGTATCACTGCATCCGAAAGTATCCATCAATACGTACATCACATTGTATGTTGTATCGCTGTTGCTCCAGTTGAAAAAAGTATGTTGCGGTTCATAGGTATTCGACGTTTCGCCGTCACCAAAATCCCAATAGTATGCATTACCACCAGCACTTGTATTATCAAAGAATACAGCATGCGGAGAGCAACCTTCGTCATCCGAATTAAAGCTTGCAGTAATTTCTGGTGCTATATCGATTGTAAGATTATCAACGCTCATACAACCATAGTCGGTGAAGGCCTGCAGCATAATCTGATATGTATAAACCTGAGAGGTAATATTGACATACTCATAGCTGTGATAGAGCGAATCTGTTTCCGATGTTTGGCCCGTACCATATACCCACAGGTAACTGTCTGCTCCCAGTGAACCATTGTAGAATGTCGCTATGGTAGGATAGCATCCGACTAGGGTATCAACAATGGCCTCGGCAACAGGAGTGTGCATCACATATAAATTCACCGATGCGGTATCAGCGCAACCGTACATATTTGTAGCCACCAATTCTGCATTGAAAACTTCGTCCGAAATATTACCAATAGTATAAATATGGGAAGGTGCATTGACTGAAGAAAACTGACCGTCACCAAATGTCCATTCATATGAAGACGCCCCATTACTCTGATTTACAAAAGCGGCGTTGAAAGGCGAGCATCCTATAGTATCCACAAAAAAGGCAGCGTTAACTTCAGGATAGAGTGTAAAAAAGCCCGATGAAGTGTCGACACAACCGAATTCAGTCGTGGCAGTGAGAACAATCTGGTATTGCGATCCGCTGTTAACAGGCCATCCAAAATCGTGCACATGTATTGAATCGGCGATATCCGCAGTTATTCCATCTCCGTAGTTCCAGTTGTATGATGTTGCAATTGTGGAATTATTCGTAAGAGTAACCGGAGATGGCTCGCAAGCTGCGCTTTCACTCATGTCAAATGATGAAACAGGCTTGGGATGTACGATCAACGGCATAGATGCAACAACATCACAACCATATGAAGAAGAAACGAGCAACTGCACATTGAATACTTGTGTTGTATCTGACACATTCACGAAGTAAATGGTCGGATTTTCCATGATCGACTGAACACCATTGCCGAAGTCCCATTGATATGCGACTCCATTCATACTGTTATTGATAAAATTCACATTCACAGGAGAACAGTGTTCACCCGGATTCACAAATTCCGCTACCACAAAAGGATAAACCTGAATCGTTGCGCTTGCCTGACTTGAACAACCTTCTGTTGTTGAAGTCTGCAATACCACGGTGTACTCCACCACGCTTGTACCATCATTGTAATAGGTGTGGTTGTGCAATGAATCGGATACAGTCGATATTTCTCCATCACCATAGGTCCAGGAGTATATATCAGCAAATTCGGTCATGTTGTTGAATGTAACTTCCAACGGAGAGCATCCACCATTTACGTCAGGGCTGAAAGCTGCTACAGGAGTATGATTCAAAACGAAATCATGGTACGCAGTATCAGCGCAACCATATGATGACATCGCAATCAGCATCACATCATAAACCTGTGGATCACCGGTATTGTTGTCGTAAAAAGATGTCGGTCCGGGCATTACTGACATGAGTCCATTGCCAAATTCCCATTGATAGGATACAGCATTGATACTGTTATTGTCGAAACCGACTGTAGCCGGAGAACAGGCAATACCCGGATCAGAAAACGCGGCGGTAACTTCAGGATATATTACAATGGCTACTGTCATCTGATCAACACAACCTTCATTCGAATATGCATTCAATATCACGTTGCGTGTAATCGGCGTCGTCCCATTATTGATAAACAAATGGGTATGCAATGAATCTGCCACTGCTGAAGAAACACCGTCACCGTAGTTCCACTGATATCCATCGGCGTGAACAGTGCTGTTAGCGAAGGTCACCACAAGAGGTGAACAACCGGCCACAACATCAGGCAAAAACTGAACTACCGGAGTTGGATTGACCACTAGCGGATGCACCATAGTATCGGTGCAACCGAAAGCAGAGGTGGCTACCAGCATAACATCAAAGGTCAACGGATCATCTGTGTTGTTTTCAAAATAAGAAGTAGGTTCAGTCATCGCTGAAATAATACCATTGCCAAAGTCCCATTGATATGAAGATGCCCCAAGACTCAGATTGTCGAAGCTTATATTGGCAGGTGAACAGAATTCTGTGGGAGTTGCAAAATCAGCACTCATACCTGGATAGACAGTTATAGTCTGAGTGAACTGCGACTGACACCCGTCAGCTGAAACCGCATTCAATACAATTTCATACTGAACCAATCCAATACCAAAATTGTAGAAAGTATGGGTGTGCAACGAATCAGTAACATTTGATGTGTTGCCATCATCATAGTTCCAGTGAAGGCTGTCTGCAAATACACTGTTGTTCGTGAACACGACCTCCA
Source organism: Crocinitomicaceae bacterium (assembly GCA_040381475.1). Classification (GTDB taxonomy): domain Bacteria; phylum Bacteroidota; class Bacteroidia; order Flavobacteriales_D; family Sanyastnellaceae; genus JAIBBG01. The sequence goes on from JBEIHH010000036.1 coordinate 19,274, forward strand.
CAGGAGAACATCCCGACACAATGCTTGCACTAAAAGAGGCAACCGGCGAAGGGAGGATTTCAATATCATGATACACTGTATCCGTGCAGCCAAAATTCGAAGCCGCAAGCAGGCTGATGGTGAAAGTCTCAGCTATACCCGTACTGTTATCATAGAAAGTCGAAGGCTGCGCAGAAACTGATTGCAGGCCATTGCCAAAATCCCATTGATAAGATGCTGCATTGATACTTGTATTGTTCAGTGTAATAGTTGCTGGCGAACAATAGGATCCGGGATCAACAAATCCGGCTGTGATTTGAGGATGTAGTTCAACCGATAAAGAATACTGACTGGCACATCCATCGTCGGTTGTGGCATTCAGGTTGACCTGACGCGTCAGAACGGTATTACCAGTGTTATTAAATGTGTATGTGTGGAGAGAATCACTATTGTTTGAAAAATTGCCATCGCCGTAGCTCCATGCGTAGTTGTCAACCCGAATCGAAGAGTTGGCGAATGTTACGACAAGAGGTGCGCAGCCCGAAATATTATCAGCACTAAACTGAGCAACAGGAGTAGGATAAACTACTACAGGCGCACTTGCGGTATCAACACATCCAAAAGCGGAGGTGCCAATAAGTGTCACATCATAGACAGCTGTTGTATCAGAATTGTTGTTGAATACATGAGTTGGAATTCCAAAAGGAGATGTAGAACCATCTCCGAAATCCCAATTGTAACTGAGAACACCGCTGATATAAGGCATCGTCACTGTGTGAGGAGAACAACCGGAATCACCCGTAATGGTGAAATCAAACTGTGCCAGCGGATAAACAATCAAACCCTGGGTGATGGTATCATTGCATCCATTTTGGTTATATGCAATCAATGTCACATCATATACTTCAACAACATTTAATGTATTGATATAAGTATGTGTAGGATTCACGAGATTCGAACTTGTACCATCACCAAAATCCCACAAGTAATTAATTGCATTTTCTGAGGTGTTTGCGAAAAACGCAGCCATAGGACTGCAACCGGGAGGATTGTTGTCATCCAGAAAACCTGCGACAGAGCCCGGATGAACTGTTACATATACAGTATCACTTGTTCCACAACCGAATGCATTGAGGGCCTCCATTGTGATCATATAAGTAGTATCGCTCGTGCCGGTATTCAGAAAAGTGTATGCTCCACTGAATGATTGCGTTTCAAATCCATCACCCAAATTCCAGTGATAGACAAATGCAGTATCGCTGTTATTTTGAAAGTTAACTGTAAGTGGAGAACAGCCCTGATCAATATCCAGCGCAATGTCCGCAACCGGTGCATCCTGAACTATCACTGTCATGGTGTCCTGATCAAAGCAATGATCTGTGAGTACTTCCATGGTCACCAGAAACGAACCTGTTGTAGTGTATAGATGTTCCGGATTTTCTTCTATGGATGTGTTGCCATCACCAAAGTCCCAGTTCCATTCTACAATAATGTCATTCAGACTTTCAATCGACATATCGTTGAAAGTTGCAATTGATCCCTCACATAAATCGAACACATTGAAGTTAGCCTCAGGCGTTTGATGCACATATATTACCAGATTGTCGTCAGCTGAACAACCTTCAGCATTGGCAACAGTCAGCGTAACATCGTAACTACCGGGAGCGTCATAATGAATTAGTGGCGGATCAATACCGTTATGAGTGAATGGACTCACTCCGAATTGCCAATCCCATGAAATCGCGTTGGGAGTGACCGCATCAAAATTCACTGTAAGCGAATCACAACCGTGTATTTCGTCTGCACTTATATCCACAGCCGGCGAAGGCAAAACCACGACCTGAACCCAGGCAGTATCCGTGCAACCTGCCGCACCGGTTATTCCGACCACGGAACCGACCAGATACGTTCCCGGAGAATTATAGACGTAGGTAATATCTCCATTCCCAGTATTGAACCATCCATTTCCGGTTCCCATATTCCAGCGCCACATATTGGCACCACCGGTTGCCTGTTGTAAAAAAGTAACCGTTTCACCGACACAAACAGTATCCGGATTAACTGCAATATCCGCCACAGGTGGCGGAACAATCTGAATGGTAATGCTCGCAGGAGCGACACCACAAAAATTGCTATCAAGCAATTCGACGGTATAAGTACCAATTCCGGGGTAATGCATGGTCCGAGGAAATGTTGGAGGCCATGGAGTCCAGTCTATGATACTGTCATAACCCAATCCCCAATAGTCACCAAAATTCCACCACTCATATCGCTGATAAATATTTCCCTGAAATAGGCAATTGCGGTATGTCGTATTCGTGAAAGTAACAATAGTATCGGGGTAGCATAGCAGCGTTGCTGAAGCGGTAATGGCAGGATCATCGAGGTCCCATATTCTAATAGGATTGAATGTTGCCGTGCTGTTTCCGCCTTGAACTATGTTACAATAATTCTGTGCTGTAAGTGTCACTTCAGTTTCGCATGTTACAGTTCCCACTTCATAAACGTGCTGAATGGTTTGCATCCAATTGGTGTGATCGAAAGTCAAAATCGGCGAACCATCACCAAAATCCCATGCAAATACAGAAGTCTCGGATACATTGGTTGAAGAATTGATGAACTCCATCATTTGAGGAGCGCATGCCTGGGTGAGACCACCCACGGGAATTTGGATTGATGCACTGGTAGCTTCCTCCATAACCACAACTCCAGTTGTAACACAACCTGTGGATGTTTCTGTGATTGTTACAATAAACGTATCAACTGCCGCGGTATACACATGCGACTGAAAAATTGGTGGCGCCCAGGTTGCACCTGAGGTCACCGGAGATCCATCACCCCAGTCGATCGAATATCCATTCCATGTATCCGGAGTACTGAGGTTGAATGTAAAATCATTACCACTGCATGAATACCAGTACGGATCGTCATTAACCTGTCCGTAAAAATCAAACACATGCGGACATTGGGCAACAGTTGATACTGTCGCTGCCAAGGCGGCCATAAGCGCAAGGGTGATTTTTAAGTGATGATAATGTCTGACCATGGCGATTTGTACGCCCCGGCTAGCAATAAGTGAACACGAAAAACACCTTTTTAGACCAAATAACCGAACCTTGAGACAAAAAAGCTCTCTATGACCATCAACCCAATTTTTTCAAGCGCATTCCTGTGCACTCACTTCTTACTTTTGCGCCATGTTAATTGAAGTTCTCAAGTCAAAAATTCATCGGATTACGGTCACGGAAGCCAACCTCAACTACATCGGTAGTATTACCCTTGATCCTTTGCTCATGGAAGCAGCCAATATGATTGAGGGAGAAAAAGTTCAGGTATTGAACTGCATGAACGGCGAAAGGCTGGAAACATATATCATTACAGGGGAGCGCGGAAGCGGTGTCGTATGCCTCAATGGTCCTGCTGCAAGAAAGGTAGAGCCCGGCGATGTTGTTATCGTGATCACTTATGCTCAGATGACACCTGAAGAAGCCAAAACCTTCAAACCCTCGATTGTATTTCCCGATACTGCATCGAATAGACTGCAGCAATAATTACCTTCCGGAATCCGATCAATCAAATGAAACCAAAAACGGCATAACTTGAATACAGCCCTGCGTAAAACAATAGTCTACATAGTCTTTCTTGGACTTGCAGCTGTGCTCATGTGGTGGCTATACAAGGACGTCAGTTGGGAGCTTGATCTCAAACCATCGTTGAAAAGAGTGAAGTGGGAATGGGTGATGGCCTCATTCGCGCTGGGTTATTCGGCCACTGCACTGCGTGGAATACGATGGAACATCATGCTCGAACCGATGGACCACAAAGCGGACAACTGGACTGCGGTTCATTCAGTTGCTTTTGGGTATTGCATGAACAACCTGGTGCCCCGTTCAGGAGAATTGGCCAGATGCACGCTGTTGAACCGCGCTGAAAAAATTCCGGTAAACAAACTCATCGGTACTGTCATTCTCGAGCGCATAGTAGACATCTTCATGCTAGGAATACTTACGCTTGCGGCTTTCATTCTGCAGGCACAAGCCATCAAAGATCTGTTCTCACAAATGGACGCAAGTCGAGGCCAACTCCTTTTGATATTGCTGGCAGCGGGCATCGCAGGCCTTGTAGCTTTTCTGTTTGCGCTTCGTTATCTAAGGCACATTCCTTTCATCCGCAAAGTCCGTGATTTCTTCCTTGGAATGGGAGAAGGCATCAAAAGCATATTCAAGCTTAAGCGCAAAGGATTGTTCTGGTTGTATTCATTCGGCATATGGTTCTTATGGCTTCTCATGACACATTGTTCAATGCTCGCCATTTACGAAACAACTTCCATGACACTCTCCAACACAGTATTCTTCATGGTAGCAGGAAGTCTTGGCATGATGGTGCCAACACCAGGCGGTGCGGGAGCATTTCATGGTATGGCAGTACTCGGATTTCAGGCCTTGGGTTATACCGCAGATGTAGGTAAAATCTACGCCCTCATTTCTTGGTCGATCAAAACAACATTTGACATTGTGGTTGGTGCGATCGGTTTCCTGATTGTCACTTCCAAAAAGCTTTGATGCATGGCTGTTCTCAATAATCAGGAAGATCTGGTCAATTTGATTTCTCGATGGAAATCTGCAGGTGAAAAAATTGTATTCACCAATGGTGTATTCGACATCCTTCATCTTGGTCATGTAACCTATCTGGAGCAGGCAAAGTCAAAAGGCCAACGACTGGTAGTTGGAATCAATGATGACTCATCGGTTAAAAGACTAAACAAAGGAGACGAGCGCCCCATTAATACGGAAAATGCGCGTTGTGCAGTTATCTCAGCACTGCGTTGTGTTGATGCCGCCGTCATATTCAGAGAAGATACGCCTATTGAACTGGTTCGATTGATCATGCCCGATGTACTTGTTAAAGGAGGCGATTATGATCCGGAAGAAAGGAATCCCCTATCGAAAAAATATATCGTTGGATCTGATGAAGTCTTGGCCAGAAATGGTCAGGTGATAGCCATCGATCTGGTGCAAGGATTTTCCACTACTTCAATCGTAGAGCGCATGCAGAAGAAGTAAATCAGCATTTTTCAGAGGGCATTCAAAAAACATTACTAAAACAGACATTCAAAAAAAATCCCGGACATTTCCGGGATCATTTTTTTATGAATTGAGTAATTCTATTTTCTTTTTGATATCGTCAATCTCGCGCTCAGTGGCTTTGATTTTTTTCTCAATATCCTTTCTCAAAGCTTCCGCACCTTTTCCTGTGAAAATGCCCATGTTGTTTTCATATTGAGCAATCTGATGCTTAAGCTTTTCGATTTTTTCCTTCATGAAACTGCGCTCCCGTCTTAGCTTCGTTTCGCCATCAGCACCTCCTTTAATAGAATCAAGACGACTTCTGAATGAAGACATTTCACGCTCTTCACGTCCGGCATTTATCTGACCATACTTAACATCAAGCAGCTGATTGTATTTATCCATAACCTGCTTCACATTTTCCTTTGGCACAAAACCAACTGCATGCCACCTCTCGCCAAAAGCCTTCAGTGCTGCAAGATCGGCTCCTTTGTTGCCTGTTATTTCAAGAGCTTCAAGTTCACGCAGCATATCTTCCTTCAACGCAAGATTCTGAGCCTGCTCTCCCACAACTTTGGCGAAATTTTCCTTCTTGCGAGCGAAGAAATGATCGCAAGTTGATCTGAATCGCTGCCAAAGTTTTTGTTCATCGCGTGGATCTGCTGATCCGACCGCCTTCCATTCCTCCTGCAGTTTTTTCAATGCCTCAGTAGCATTTTTCCAGTCCTCACTATTTTGAAGCTCCTTAGCTTTTTCAATAAGTGCTTCCTTCTTCTCTTTGTTTACTTTATTACCGGCGCGCTTCGTATCCATGAAAGCATTGCGCTTGCTGAAAAACAAATCGCAAAGTCCACGGAATTCCTGCCATACTTCTTCATTGTCCTTCTTACGCGCCCAGCCAATTGTTCTCCACTCTTCCTGCAACTTCAACACTTCATCTGTCCAACGATTCCAGGTAGGAGCATTGGTAATTTCCATAACCAACACTTCACTCATTTTCTGAACGAGCGCCTTTTTCTTCACCAGATTCTCATCGCTGTGCTTATGAATCTCATCGTAATGAGCCTGAATTCTTGTTTGCGCTTCACGCAATACACCGAAGAAAGTATCACCGAGTTCCTTGTAAGTCTCTCTGGGTGATGGACCAATATTCATCCATTCCCTGCTGTATTTTTTTATCAGCACTTCCAGATCGTTGATCACATTGACTTCAGTAAGCTTTTTCGCTTCCTCAATCAACTCTTCCTTCTTCTTCTGATTGATCTTCAGATCATGCTCCTGAAGAGTCTTGTATATGTTGATATTGTAGAAAAACTCATGATTGAGTTTTTGCCACTTATCGTTCAAGTCGTGGTACTTATCACCTGGCACATCGCCGGTAGAATCCCAGCGCTCCTTCAGAGATTTATGCGTGTTAAAAGCCTTGCTGATGTTCTGTTCATCCTTTACCAAAGCTTCCATTTCGGAAACGACATTCAACTTAACTTCCAGGTTGTTCTGTCTTTCCTGAGCCAGTTTTCTGCCAAACTCTTCGATCCGGTCTTCATAGACCTTCAGTGTTTCCTGAAGGGAAGCCTCAAGCTCGTGAGGTACATAAACAAATTCGACGTCCTCTGCAGGCTCAGTTGCTTTAAAAGCTTCAAGCTGCAATTGTCTCTCTTTGGCAGACTCCGCCTTCCA
>JBEIHH010000037.1:0-25933 GCA_040381475.1 Crocinitomicaceae bacterium
AGTAAAGAACCTTACTTCCTTTCCGGTGAAATATGAGTATTGTCAGAATCAGAGTCCGGAGGTGATATGACATTCGTCACATTCCAGGTTTGGAGTTCTCTTCCAAACGAAAAATGCGGCAAGGCAACCTCTGACAACACGTCTGTGGCAGCATATTTATTAATCAGCAATTCAATCCAGATTAATCGAATTTCATTGATCCCAATAGACAACAAGTCCTAGCTTCGCAGCTACTATGACAATCAAAAAAGACCTTTTGGAAAGAAATCAGCACAAGTGTGAATTGTGCAATGAGGAAGATGTGCGGCATAGTTATGTGGTATCACCCCGGAAAGAGGGACTGTTGCAAAACATGGTTGGATTGTGTGATACTTGCTTTTCTGACATTGATTCATTGAAGCAATTGAATCACTGGCGTTGTCTAGAAGGCAGTGTTTGGTCAACAGTACCTTCTGTGCAGGCATTGAGTTATCGGCTTTTGCAGCGTCTTGCAGACGAGCAATGGGCGCAAGACACCATGTCTTCAGCCGATCCGGGAGAAGAAATTATTGATTGGGCATCTTACCGTAAAGCAGGTGATATTGTACACATCGATGGTTTTGGCAACGTTCTTCAAAACGGCGACAATGTGTTGCTCACACAAGCACTTGATGTCAAAGGATCTAATTTCACTGCTTCTAAGGGTACTGTGGTAAAGCGCATCCGGTTGGTAAACGAAAACGCTGATCAAATTGAAGGTAAGATCAACGAACAGCAAATTGTCATTCTCACGAAATACGTAAAGAAAACTGATTACAACGCAGCAGTGCGGTTCAGACCACTTAAATGATTTTAAATTTCAGGTCATGAAAAAAATTGTAGTTCTCACGGGCGCAGGCATGAGCGCAGAAAGCGGGATAGCCACTTTCCGCGGAGCAGATGGACTTTGGGAGAATCATCGTATTGAAGATGTCGCTTCTCCCGAAGGATGGAATAGAAACCGCGCTTTGGTTCTGGAGTTTTATAACCAGCGGCGGAAGGCTGTAAGAAGAGCTAAACCGAATCAAGGTCATTTGATTCTCGCAGATCTTGAGAAAGACTTCCACGTTCAAATCATCACTCAGAACATAGATGATCTGCATGAAAGAGCCGGCAGCACTGATGTGCTTCATCTGCATGGTGAAATTTTAAAATCAAGGAGCACCATCAACCCAACGAAAATTTATCATATTCCGGGTGATGACCTGAGTGAAGGTGATATCTGCGAAGAAGGAAGTCAGCTCAGACCACATATTGTTTGGTTCGGTGAATCTGTGCCACTCATAGAGCCTGCTGCAGAGATGGTCGGCAAGGCAGATATTTTTGTTGTTGTAGGAACTTCTCTGCAGGTTTATCCGGCAGCGGGACTTGTGCAATGCGCATCTCCATTTATTCCAAAATTCATTATCGATCCTAACACACCAGCTATTACAGGTGTTTCCGGCATACAAGCCATTAGGCTGGGAGCTTCGATGGGTCTGGCAGAATTGCAGGAGAAGCTGAAAGAAAAATGATTTTACGCGGACCGGTGAAAAGTAGTACCGTATTTCATAACTTCGCAGCAAACACCGATTCCATAGTGAAAACCAAGATCAACATTGCCATAGATGGTTATTCCTCATGCGGAAAGAGTACCATCGCAAAAGCTGTTGCCAAGGAGCTTAACTACATCTATATTGATACCGGTGCGATGTACAGGGCCATTACATTGTATGCTCTTCAGCATGGCTATATCCATCAGGATGGTGCCCTGAATACTTCAGGTCTTATCAACGCACTGGATCTTGTCATGATCAATTTCAGATACAACACCGATACCATGCAATACGAGACTTTTCTGAATGGGATGAATGTCGAACGCGAAATAAGGTCGTTACAAGTGAGCAATCATGTATCTCCCATATCCAACATCAAAGAAGTCCGCAATAAGCTTGTTCGCCTGCAGAAGAGAATGGCTGAAGCCAAAGGTGTTGTAATGGACGGTCGTGATATTGGTACTGTAGTTCTTCCTGACGCAGATCTTAAGATCTTCATGACTGCTGAAAACAAAATCCGTGCGACTCGTCGGTATGAAGAACTAAAAAGTATGGGTGTTGAAGCGTCTCTTGAAGATGTGCTCAGGAATCTGAATGCCCGAGATGAATACGATTCAACCCGATCTAACGACCCATTGAGAAAAGCAGAAGATGCCATTGTCATTGATAACTCTCACCTTACAATTGAAGAACAGTTTCAGTTCGTCATGAGCAATGTGATGAAAAAACTGGGTGCTGTTGAAGGTATTGTCTAATAAAAACCAATAACGCAGATAGACTATGTCCAGAGTAAGAAAATTAATACTTGGTCATGGAGTCAACTTGCGTAAAAGCAAACCCGCCCTCAAAAATCAGATCCACATTTTTTTAAGAATCTGGAGAAACTACAGTCATCATGATTTTGGGTTGGAACGTTTCATCAGATTGTTTCTTGCAAGCATACAGTTTTTTACGCCAAGCCTCTATCTCAAACAACTGGCTTATGGCCTCGGCACAACAAGTAAAAAAATACTCATTGAATTTTATGTAGTTTCTAAAATGCTGCTTCCTCTGATAGCCCTTGCTTGCGGGCTATTTCAATCGAAGGCGATTCTTATCCTGATCATTGTTTTTCTATTCGAGACAATCATTTATATAACATCTCTGATATTCATTTCGGATGCTTCAAGGGAAAGCGTGCAACCAAGGAGGTCACTGGCATTATTGTTCGTGAATTTTTTTGAAATCATCTTCGACTTTGCGTTCATGTACATTTATTTCGATACCACACAAGGAGGCCTTTTTTCAAGAGCGCTAAATGATGGAACGGGTGCCGTATATTTCAGTTTCGTAACCGCTGCAACTGTAGGTTACGGGGATATCGCTCCTATTGTTCCTTTTGCCAAAAGACTTGTGATTGTTCAGATCACCCTGACCTTTGTTTTTGTCGGGCTTTTCTTCAACTATTTCTCAAACTTGCTGCACAAGGCTCAGGACATTGACACCGACCAAAAATTCAAGAAAACACGTCACCGGCCTAAGAAGTCGTGAGTCATTTCCGGCAACAATTTCGATTTAATATTCGAAGGACTTGTGAAATATTGTTTCATTCACACGCCGTTGTTGCAAATACCTTAAATTTCAGGCACTATTGTTGAACCATTCTTGTTCTATTTGTCGTATACATAATAATGACAGGTTTGATTAAGAAATATGTTGTCCAAGTTGTTGCATTCACTGCGCTCATTTCGCTGAATACTGCTGCCAGTGCTCAACTTCCCTGCTTTCTGGAAAGACCTACACCTTGGGCAGATTCACTATTCCAGACCATGACGCTCGACCAGAAAATCGGGCAACTATTCATGGTCGCTGCATGGAGCGACCCCAATCACAAAGACTACAATGCACAAAAAATTAATCAGCTCATTGATCAATATGCTATTGGTGGCCTAATTTTCATGCAGGGAAGTCCCGGTAGACAGGCAGCATTAACAAACAAGTTTCAAAACAGAAGTCAGATTCCTTTGCTCATTGCTATGGATGCAGAGTGGGGATTGGGTATGCGTCTTGATTCAACAATCGCTTATCCCCGTCAGATGACGCTTGGTGCCACCAGCAACGACAGCCTTATATATTCTTTCGGCGCTGAGATGGCCAGACAACTTAAAAGATTAGGTGTTCATGTAAGTTTTTCTCCTTGCGTGGATATCAATAACAATGCGAAGAATCCTGTCATATCTAACCGCTCATTTGGTCAGGACAAACTGTTGGTTACTCAGCAGTCGCTCATGTATATGAACGGCTTGCAGGACAACGGAATATTGGCTTGCGCAAAACATTTTCCGGGTCATGGTGACACTGAAACTGATTCTCACAAAGACCTGCCTATCGTAAACCATCCATTTACCCGACTCGATACGCTTGAACTTTATCCGTATCGGGAACTTACAAGAAAGGGCCTTGGGAGTGTAATGACTGCCCATTTATACGCTCCTGCACTCGATTCAACTTCATCCGTGGCTTCAACGCTTTCTCGTGAGGTGATCACAAATCTTCTTCGCAATAAAATCGGCTTTCAGGGTCTGGTATTCACCGATGCCATGAATATGCAGGGTGTAGCGAAGTTTTTTAAACCAGGAGAAGTCGAGGTTAAAGCGCTTATGGCTGGCAATGATGTATTGCTTTTCTCACAGGATGTTCCCATTGCTGTGACGATGATAAACAACGCCATAGCATCGGGCGATATCAGTTTGAAAGAAATTGATGAGCACGTTCTTCGAATTCTGAGAACCAAGGAATGGGTTGGATTAAACCAAGTGTCGAAAATAGCAGTCAATCAAGTCTATGAGGACCTGAACGACTTCGAAGCAATGAACCTGCGAAAGCAATTGATCGAAGAAAGTGTTACTGTTCTGAAAAACGAAAACACGTTGCTTCCTCTTGTAGACCTCTTAGGCAAAAAGATAGCCGTCGTTTCTATCGGGGCAGAAAGGAGCACAGAATTTTCACAGGCCATTCAGAGATACTGCAATGCCGACAGCTACATCATGGAAAAAAGTCCGGACTTTAACCGCTCTATGTGGTGGCGCGATACTTTGAGCACCTATGATATCGTGATAGCAGCGATGGTCAATACCAGCAATAAAGCCAGTAAAAACTTCGGAGTAACGAACGAATCTGTGAGAATTATCAATTCAGCAGGTGAAAATGCGAAAGTGATTTTAAGTGTTTTTGCTAATCCGTATGCCATTGAAGCGCTCAAAGACCTTGGGAATATAGAGTCGCTGATTGTCAGCTATCAGGATGATCCTATGACTCAGGTTGCCACAGCTGAAGTAATAGTCGGAGCTATCCGCGCTGATGGTGTACTTCCTGTTACTGCATCTGCCATTTACACTGAAGGATCTGGCTATAGCACAAGGGGTGGTGAAACACTTCGTTGGACCATGAGTCAGGATTCCTGGTATGCATCGCTGAAGTCGTCCAATGGAGGAATCAGACCCGAAGGCAGCCCTGCCGGTGACTATGAAGAAGACATGATGGCTGATGGAAGCTCGTCAGGCTCCATCAAAGCATCTGTAGTCATGGACAAAATTGATGGCCTCGCAAAGAGTGGTATCGATAGCAAGGCATATCCGGGTTGCAGGATTCTTGTTGCAAAAGACGGTGTAGTAGTTTACGATAAAGCTTTTGGAACCCTCGACTGGAAGAGCCAGGAACCGGTCAACGAGAATACAGTTTATGATTTGGCATCGATTACCAAAGTTGTATCAAGCACCATGGCTGCTATGAAACTTGTGGATGAAGGTAAGCTTGACGTTGAAAAAACGCTGGGTGATTATCTCCCCATTCCTCAGAACAACGAGTACAGCAAGATAGTGATCAAGAATATGCTTTCACATTGCGCCGGTCTTACTGCGTGGATTCCATTTTATACGAAAACCATCAGGAATGGCTCTCTCGATCCTGCAATTTATCGGACTAGTCCGGAGCCCGGCTATTCCATGCAGGTTGCGGAGAACATTTTTATCCTTGACAGTTACCGTGATTCTATTTTCAATCACATTATCAACACACCGCTTAGCAGCGACAAGAGTTATAAGTACAGCGATCTTGGGTATTACTTTATTCAGCGTATTGTTGAATCACAATCAGGAAAAACTTTGGATGCATTTGTCAGCGATCATTTCTATCGTCCAATGGGACTATCTACCATGGGTTATAATCCGCTGACCAGAATTACATCTTCACAAATAGCACCTACTGAAAACGATAAAGTATTCCGCTCACAGCACCTCCGTGGTCACGTGCATGATCAGGGAGCAGCCATGATGGGTGGTGTTGCAGGACATGCCGGTGTTTTCAGCACCGCTCAGGATTTGGCAATTGTGATGCAGATGCTCATGAATGATGGCGTTTACGGTGGTAAAAGCTATATCTCAAAAGAGACCATTGCTCTATTCAATACGCGTCATTTCAACGGCAATCGCCGTGGACTTGGTTTTGACAAACCTTCTCTTACTCCGGGACATGGATCAACCTGTCGTGAAGCATCATCGACGAGCTTTGGTCATACCGGATTTACAGGAACTATGTGCTGGGCGGATCCTCACTCCGGTCTGGTTTATGTGTTCTTAAGTAACCGTGTAAATCCGGATGCTGAGAATAAGAAGCTTCAGGACATGAACATCAGAACCGAAATACAGGGTCAAATCTACCGTGTATGGGGAAAATGAAATCGTCGGTTTGCAGCCATCTGTGACGATCTTTGATGCCAATTATGGTAAGTCCGAGTCATCCCGACATCTTCACATTATCCAATGGTATCCGCGTAGTTCATCAAAGGCTATCGAGAGAGGTGGCACATTGTGGTCTGATGATATGTGCTGGAAGCCGCGACGAATTGCGCGATGAGCAGGGACTGGCGCACTTCATGGAACATTGCCTTTTCAAGGGAACCAAAAAGCGGAAGACTTATCACATACTTTCGAGACTCGACGCTGTTGGGGGCGAATTGAACGCTTTTACATCGAAAGAGGAAACCTGGATTCATGCCTCACATCTGAACCAGGACTACGAGCGGGCAATTGAACTCATTGCCGACCTTGCCTTTAACTCCATATTTCCGGAGAAGGAAATAAAGAAGGAGAAAGAGGTCATTCTGGATGAAATCAATAGCTATAAGGATAGCCCGGCAGACATGATCTTCGAAGATTTCGATGAACTCTTATACGGCAAACATCCATTTGGTAAATCGATTCTCGGAACAGAAAAAAGCCTGGAGGGATTCCATCATCACCATCTGATGGAATTCCGGAAAAGAATTTTTACCAAAGACAATCTCATCTTTTCATCTGCCGGCAATATTTCAACAGACAGATTGCAGGTACTGCTGGAAAAGCACCTCAGCCACTTCAAACCGACACCGGGCAAAATGAAAAGAAAACATGTTAAACCGGTTGATCCGCAGCACAAGGTTTTCAAAAAAGAAATTCATCAGGTGCATTATCTGATGGGTTGTCAGGCATACGACTTCAATCACAAACACAGACCCGGACTATCACTTCTGAACAATATTCTGGGCGGGCCTGCCATGAATAACAGGCTCAGCATGCGAATCAGAGAAAAACACGGCATCGCCTATCATGTTGATTCCAACTACAGTCCTTTCAGTGATACAGGAATCTTTACCATTTATGTGGGCACTGAAAAGGACAATCTTGAGAAGAGCAAACTGCTCATATGGAAAGAATTGAATGAATTGAAAAGAATCAGGATGAGTGCACGCCAGCTATCCGATGCGAAAAAACAAATCATCGGACAAATTGCTTTAGCTCAGGATAGCGGAAGTGCGATAATGTTCAATATCGCCAAAAGCCTTCAGCTCTTTGGAAAAATTGATACTCTTGAGGAGATTTTCGAGAAAATACACGAAATCAATGCAGCAGAGTTGCATGATATTTCTAACGAAATTTTCCGCCATGATCACATGAGCAGTGTTACTTATACATACTGAGTTTCTATCTGAAAATTCTTCTTGCGGTAAGCAGAATGATTTTCAAATCTCCCGCAAAGCTCATTTCCCTAAGGTATTTCAAGTTGAGCTCAAGTTTTGAAGGCATAATTTCCCTGATGTAAGTATCCTCGGGATTGTCTGATGCAGCGAGCAAATCGCTCTCCTTAAAATATAATAAAGAAGCATAGTCAGTGATGCCCGGCTGAATATTCAAGACATGTTTTTGTTCCTCGTTGTACATCGCGACATATCTCGGCACTTCCGGTCTGGGTCCAACAATACTCATATCGCCGATGAGCACATTCCACAATTGTGGCAACTCATCGACTTTGAATTTTCTCAGATAATAACCAGATCTGGTTATTCTGCTATCGCGGCTTCCAACAGTCAGAAGGCCTGAAGAATCAGCGTTTATCTTCATTGTCCTGAATTTCCACAATCGAAAATGGCGGCCGTTTTTTCCAACTCTTATCTGGTTATAAAAGACCCCTCCCCTGCTATCCAATGCAACCGCAAGCGCTATAAATAGCAGCATCGGTGCAAGTATCAACAGCATCGCAACTGAAAATATGATATCAAATATTCTTTTGATCATCGGCCGGAAAGCACTCCAGATATCGACTCGGCAACTGTTTCCGCCACGTATTTCACCTGCTCATCGCTCAGGTTGTAATAAACAGGAAGGGAAATTTCGCAAGAGTAATTCTTCCAGGTATTCGGATAATCTTCCATTCTGTAACCTTTATTCTTATAAAATGAAAGCAAAGGCAAGGGCTGAAAGTGCACGTTAACAGAAACTCCTTTTGTTGCTACTTCTGCAATGACTTTATCTCTTTTCGACTCATCCAATTCAGGGACCCGCAACATGTAAAGATGATAGCAACTTTCTCTGAACGCATCTTCAAACTCCGGCGCAATGAACCACGATTGCCCTTTGAAATGACTATTGTATTGCATACAAATATCCTTGCGCCTTACCATGGTGTCATTGTCGTATCGATCCAATTCAACCAATCCGATTGCAGCCTGAATATCCGTCATATTGCATTTATATCCAGCTTCAACGATATCGTATCGCCACTGTCCTGCCTGTGTTTTGGACAAGGCATCCTTGGTTTGCCCATGAAGTGCCGATATGTTCAACGATTTCCAGATTTCATCGTTGTCAAAAGGTGCCGGTAAATTCAATGTAACTGCTCCACCTTCCGCAGTTGTCAGATTTTTCACGGCGTGAAATGAAAAACCCATCACATCTGTTTGAGCGCCAACATGCTTCTTCTTGTAATAGGCACCAAAACTGTGCGCAGCATCGCTCATCACGAGTAAACGGCCAAGCATTTTCTGATTGATGCCTGTAGGATTAAAATGGGATTTTGCCTTCGCCGACTGTGCAATTGACATGATTCGGTCGTAATCACATGGCCATCCGCCAATATCAACCGCCATAATTACTTTGGTTCGTTCTGTGATGGCTCCTTCGATTTTATCGATATCAATGGTAAAACCATCCTTTTCTATATCAACCATCACCGGTGTAGCTCCTGTATGCACTACAATATTCGCAGTTGCAGCATAGGTGTATGCAGGTATTATTACTTCATCACCGGGGCCGACACCAAACCATCTGAGCACCAGTTCGGCAGCGTTTGTCCATGAATTCAGACAAAGCGTTCTGCCTGATTCACAATATTCATTGATTCTTTTTTCCAGCTCACGTGTCTTGGGACCGGTGGTTATCCAGCCGGAAAGCAATACTTCTGTCACAGCGTCAATCGTCTTCTGATCCACCCGTGGTGGCGAGAACGGTATAGGTTTATTCATAAGCGCGAAGAAAAGGGAAAATTATATTTCATTCCTGAAAACACACCAGGAAGATTAAACAACGTTTGGTGATTAATTCCCTTTGTTGATCTGCTATCCAATCGTCCTGCCATTAAAATGCTCAACTGATTCTGCAAATGCTACTGTCCATTTTCCTTTAATCGATGGTTTTTCAACCAGTACTTTCAAAGAATTCAGGAATTCTTCCCTTGCCATGGTAGTAGCACCCAATGATCCAAGGTGAGGGGTATAGACCTGACAGTCAAGGAGTGTCCAGCCCATTCTTTTCATGTGGTGCGCCAACAAAATAAAAGCCGCTTTAGAACTGTTGGCAACGGTTGAGAACATACTTTCTCCGAAAAAGATCTCACCAATGGACGCACCGTAAAGTCCTCCAACCAATTTGTCTTCCTGCCAAACTTCCACAGAATGTGAGATACCCAATCGGTGAAGTTTCAGATTCGCTTCAAACATTTCATCGATCAACCAGGTAGCTCCTTCCCTATCACCGCTGCGGCATCCATTGAGAACTCCTGCAAAATCAGTATCCATCGTAAACCGAAATTGCTTGCGGTTGAATACGTTTCTCATAGAATGCGCAATATTGATATCATCCAGAAACAAAATACAACGTTGCTCCGGACACCACCATATCATTTCTCCCGGATCGTTATACCATGGAAATATTCCCTGATAGTATGCCCGGATCATGCGCCGAGGGTGCAAATCCCCTCCGACTGCAATGATATCACCTTCATATTCTTCAGGTTCAGGGAACCAAATATCATCATCAGGTAACTGATAAATCGGCATAAATTATTGCTTCGTGAAAATAAATATTCTTCGGAATTGGCCGGCATGTATTATGACCATATAGCTACCGTTTTCAAAATGATCCACTCGTATAGAATTTTGTTCACCCGTAATTTGATCTTCAAGCACGACTCGCCCGCTTTGATCAACCATTGAAACAAAAGCAACTGCATTCGACGGCATTTTCAGAAAAACATAATCAGAAGTCGGATTCGGATAAAGTCTCCAATCTTCCTCACCTTCTGTTTCGATGCCGGTGATGATCTCAATTTCAAATGAAATGTGCGATTGACAGCCATTCCCGTCCGTGACTTTCAATTCATAATTGCCGACGGAGAGAGAATCCGCAATCAAAACATCCTGATCTCCATTGCTCCAGGAGATTGAATAGGGCGTCACTCCACCCTGAATATCAAGCAATGCATTGCCCAATTCGATACCATCAATTTCAGGAGTTAATGTCAAAGTCAAATTAAGTGGATCTGGCTCAGCAATATCAAAAGAAGCAATGTGATCGCAGCCGTTAGTGTCTTCTAATTGAATCGAGTAATTCCCGGCAGCCAGCTGGAGGCTATCCAATCCATTCCATAGAAAATTGTATGATCCTGAACCTCCGGCAACATCTATAATGACATGGCCACTTGCATCACCGGAACAAAGCACATCTCCTGTATTAACCAACGACACAATCTCCTCCGGCGCATCAATAAAAAAAGAATCCAATAGGTAACAACCATGCGCATCAACAACTGAAAAAGTGTAATACCCGGAAGCTAAATGGGAAAGATCGACACTGTCTTCAACTTCGATCATATAGTCAGGAGTACCTCCGGTCACTTCAATGATTGCCACACCATCCATCGCTCCCGGACATAAATTATCCGTAGTGGTGATGCTCACATTCAAATCATCGGGTTCAGAGAGCTCTATCACGTTTGAAATATTGCATTCGTTATATGTTATCAGATCATAAGTGTAAAACCCTGCAGCAAGGTTCTGGAGTTGCAAGCCAGTTTGATTCGCTGTTGACCAAACAATTGACATGACATCAGCTTCTTCAATTCCGGATAATTCAATCATGCCATCTGAAGCGCCCGAACATGAGGGCATCTCTATGGTTAAAGACACGACAGGCATGTCGGTAAAAAGCACTTGAATTGAATCCGTCAGGAAATGATTACCAAATGCATCTGCTACTTCAGCAAATACAACGGCGGTAGAATCGAGCAACAGCGACGATGTATTTTCACCATTGAACCAGATAATTTCATTCCAAATTCCGCTCACAGTGATCGAAGTATCGTTTCCGTTGCATAAATACAGATCGTTTTCAGGAATCAAATTGGCCAACATCGACGAGCCCTCAACCAACATCAAAGACTGATTCGACGGAATTCTCTGCCATTTATCCACGATTCCTGAAGGCCAGTAAACAAGAATGGAATCTGCAATGGTGTGTGCTCCCATTCCAATAAATTCGGTAAACGAGTTTTGTGCATTGTATGATTCACCGCAATGCGTATATCGCGTATAACGATCGGAACCTGCATAACAGTCGATCCTTGAACCAATTCCATCTATGTTTGAAATCGTGCCTGTGAGACTCACTTTCATCCAATGATTTTCATTGGGAATTGCTTGCCAAAATGAAGAAAAGTCGGGATGTGTTTTGGTCACTATCAGGTCCGGAAAACCATCATTGTTCGCATCGCCATAAGCACTTCCCCTGCTCCATCCATCATCATTCCCCAGTCCGGCTTCGCTGGTGAATTCAACAAAATGGGTCCCCATATTTTTCTTAAATACCACACCGCCCGAAATGTTGGCAATAGGCGTTGAACAAACATGCAAATCCTGGTATCCATCGTTGTCGACATCAACAAACTGTGCAGACCAGCAAAACTGATTGACTTTGGTGTCCTGAGATTCTGATACTTCAAGAAACTGTCCCTGACCGTTGTTCATTTTATGCTTGTTGCCCAAGGGCCCATTGGTAATGTACAAGTCTGCATCACCGTCGTTGTCGTAATCACCGCAGGTGTTGCTCATACTCCAGATGTAATCATCAATACCTGCGTCGACTGAAACATCTGTAAAAGTGCCATCGCCATTGTTATGAAATAAATAATTCGCAACCTCATACCTGTCATTGGTGATCAGCAAATCCGGCCAGAGGTCATCGTCGTAATCAAACCATAATCCCATGAACGTGTAGTTTTCTTCAATGTAAATTCCGGCCTCAGTTGCCACATTGGTGAAAGTACCGTCACCATTGTTTCGGTATAACTCATTGTCCGCATTCATCATTTCAAGGTATTCCGCATCATATTTTGCCACGAAAACATCCAGATCTCCATCTCGGTCATAATCTCCCCAACTACTGCCATAAGTCATGTTTTCCGAATAAACAAAACCAGCCGTTTCTGAAACTTCGTTAAAAGACATATTTCCATTATTCCTGAAAAGTCGCAGGGGCATGCCAATACCGGTCAGACAAAGGTCGCGGTCACCGTCGTTATCATAATCAACCCAAACTATGTGTTTTATTTCATCTTCGTTTTGCATCGGTATCGAAAATGTTTGCATGACGCCGTTATTATTCCTATAGAAAATCGGCGCCGAACCATTCATTGGCAAGCTCAGATCATCCCAGCCATCTTTGTCGAAATCACAAAAAGTAGCTCCACAACCGTAAATGCCTTCCTGATATTGATGCGAATTGACGTTGTCAAGAAAAAAAGGCACAAAACCTTGCCCTAAACCAAAAACCGGAAGACCGGCAAGCAGCAGTATTGATATGAACCTTATAGAATCCGACATTTAGAAGCACCACAAAAATACAATCCTTGGCGTTCAACAAAATAAGGTAAAACCAGAGCCTGAATTAAACTCAAATGTGAACAACTACTCTTTGTATGTGTTCTTTTGAGGGCACATCTTTGCAATCGATGGAATCAACAGAAGAAGTCATAGAAATTATTGGTGCCAGAGAGCATAATCTGAAGAATATTGACCTTGTTATCCCCAGAAATAAACTTGTGACGATAACAGGTCTAAGTGGCAGCGGAAAATCTTCACTGGCATTTGATACCATCTATGCGGAAGGTCAAAGACGTTATATCGAAACTTTTGGAGCCTATGCGCGACAATTCATCGGTGAAATGGAGCGTCCCGATGTCGATAAGATCAATGGTCTTTCACCGGTAATTTCCATCGAACAAAAGACAGTAAGCAGAAATCCACGCTCAACAGTCGGAACCATCACGGAAGTATATGACTTTCTGCGTCTTCTGTATGCCAGAGCAGGCGATGCATATTCTTATGTGACAGGCGAAAAAATGGTCAGGTACTCTGATGACCAAATAGTCGAACTGATTCTTGAGGAATACAAAGGTCAGAAAATCATGGTGCTCGCACCTTTGGTGAAAGGTCGCAAGGGTCATTACCGGGAGCTTTTTGAGTCCGTTTTGAAACAGGGATACCTGCGGGCAAGGATTGATGGGGAAGTCGTGGAGCTGACCAAAGGGCATAAAGTAGACCGCTATAAGATTCACGACATTGAAGTAGTCATTGACCGACTGGCAATTCAAACAGAATCTGTTGCCAAAGGAAAAAAGGGAAAAACAGGCCCGGAATCACAGGATATATCAAGAATCAGGCAGACAGTAGGCACAGCGCTGCGTGTAGGAAAAGGAAGCCTGATGATTCTTCAGGTAGCCGATGGAGATACCGGCTCAAAGCGTTCTAAAAAAACCGGCAACGATATCAAACACTTCAGCAGGCATCTGATGTGTCCGTCATCCGGTATTTCATACAGTGAACCGGAACCCAATTTGTTTTCATTCAATTCACCTTACGGCGCTTGTCCGCATTGCAGCGGTCTTGGTGAGGTGGCTGAAATTGATATGAAAAAAATTATTCCTGATTCATCAAAGAGTATTAAAAAAGGTGGCATCGCTCCATTGGGTGAATCAAAGTCGAGCTGGACATTCACGCTGGTAGAAGGACTTCTCAAACAACATGGTTATGATTTGAATACACCAATTCAGGAAATGGATGAAGAAGTAGTGAATTCACTTTTATATGGCAGTGAGGAGTCATTTGAAGTAACCACAAGCACAAACTATACATACAGGACAAAATTCGAAGGGATTATCGCGCAAATAGAAAAGCAGATCGATGAAGAAACTTCACCGGGGCTTAAGCGCTGGGCCGAAAGTTTTATGAATAAAACCGCTTGCCCTGAATGTGGCGGCGCAAGACTTAAAAAAGAAGCACTGTTTTTCAAAATAGGAGGTAAAAACATTGCAGAACTTTCATCGATGGGTTTGAATGAGTTGATCGAATGGTTCAAGGGCATTGAGTATAAAATGACCACCCGTCAGGTTCAGATTGCTACAGAGTCTTTGAAGGAGATCAGAAACAGATTGCGATTTCTGGTAGATGTTGGCCTTGAATATCTGACATTAAACAGAAGCGCCAAAACACTGAGCGGTGGAGAAGCACAGCGTATTCGTCTTGCCACACAGATCGGATCCCAACTTGTCGGTGTTCTTTACATTCTTGACGAACCAAGCATTGGCTTACATCAAAGAGATAATCATAAACTGATACAATCGCTGAAAAATCTGCGAGACGGAGGCAACAGTGTCATTGTAGTTGAACACGACAGGGATATGATGATCGAAAGCGATCACCTCATCGACATAGGGCCTGGAGCTGGCATTCATGGTGGACGCATCATTGCTCAGGGAGATCCTAAGAAGCTCATCACAGGCAGCAGCGTAACAGCCCAATTTTTAAAAGGCGAACTTCTGATTCCTGTTCCCAAAACGAGGAGAAAAGGAAACAACACAGCATTGGTCATTGAAGGTGCCGGCGGACATAATCTCAAAAATATCAACCTGAAAATTCCGCTGGGTAAATTCGTGTGCGTCACCGGCGTGAGTGGAAGTGGCAAATCTTCATTGATCGAACACACTCTCTACCCTATCCTGAACAACCACTTCTACAATGGCGTAAGAAAACCATTGCTATATAAAAAAGTAAAAGGGCTTGAATACCTCGACAAGGTGATTGAAATAGATCAGAGCCCAATTGGCCGCACTCCACGCAGTAATCCAAGCACATATACAGGAATTTTTGCGGAAATAAGGTCATTGTATGCCAATTCTCCGGAAGCAAAAATCAGAGGATATCAACCCGGAAGGTTTTCTTTCAATGTCAGCGGTGGAAGATGCGAAGCGTGCAAAGGTGCCGGTGTGAAAACAATCGAAATGAATTTTTTACCCGATGTGCTGGTTGAATGTGAAACCTGTAGTGGTAAGCGTTACAACAGAGAAACACTAGAAATCCGATACAAAGGAAAAAGCATTGCAGATGTGCTGGACATGACCGTAGATCAGGCTGTTGATTTTTTTGATCATTTCCCTAAAATCAAGCATGTCGTGAAAACACTTCAGGATGTAGGGCTTGGCTACATCACTCTGGGGCAGCACAGCACAACATTGAGTGGAGGTGAAGCTCAGCGTGTGAAGCTAAGTACCGAATTGGGTAAGAGAGATACAGGCAATACGTTTTATATCCTGGATGAACCAACAACAGGACTTCATTTTCAGGATGTCCAGATGCTCATCAATGTATTGAACAGGCTTGCAGACAGAGGCAATACTGTGCTTGTTATTGAGCACAATATGGACGTGATCAAAGTGGCCGACCACATCATCGACATTGGTCCTGAAGGTGGCAGCGGCGGCGGCTCTATTGTAGGTGAAGGAACCCCGGAAGAAATCGCAAAAATCAAATCAAGCTGGACAGGAAAATATTTGAAAGAAGAATTGAAAACGCGTTAAACGCAATCCGACTGGATTTAGGTACTTTCAATTGACTATTTTTCCGTCACGCATCTCCACAATTCTGTCTGTGCGTCCGGCAAAATCCTGGTCATGCGTAACTACCAGAATCGTTTGTTTCTCTTCTGAAGCTATCCGTTTGAAAATGTCGAAGACCATATTGCTGTTGCGGTTGTCCAGATTCCCGGTTGGCTCATCTCCCATGATAATCAGCGGATCATTGATGAGCGCGCGCGCAATTGCTACTCTTTGTTTCTGACCACCACTCAACTGATTTGGCATTTTCAAAGCCTGATCGTGAACATCCAGTTCTTTAAGTCTGAAATATGCTTTTTCTTCAATTTCCTGATGAGTCAATTTTCCCAGTTTCAACGCAGGCATCATCACATTGTTCAAAATATTGAATTCCGAAAGCAAGTAATGAAACTGAAAGACAAACCCGATTTTCTCATTCCGCACGATGGCCAGTTCTTCTCCCGATCTACCTGTCAGAAGTTCATCATCAAGAATAAGATCTCCTTCATAGTCGGTATCCATGGTACTTAAAATATAGAGCAGTGTGCTTTTTCCGCATCCCGACTTTCCTGTTACTGACAAAAATTCACCTTCGCGTATTGCAAGATTCACATCATCTAAAACCCTGAACTTCTTGGGTGAATAAAAATCCTTCGACACATGCCGCGCAATGAGAAGATTTTTTGAATCTGTATTCATTTTCCACGAATAATGATAACAGGATCGATGACTGAGGCCTTCCTTGCAGGAAAATAACCTGATGCGTAAGTGGTAATAAGTGCGAATATGATGGCAATGATATAATACACCAAACTGTAATCAACCGGATAAGTGGTGATGCTCGGCAAAGCAGCCGTATTAAAAGGAATGTTGTCAACTACCAGAGACAAAAGGAAGCCCAGAAGCAAGCCAACGATTCCACCTGCTATTCCGATGATCATTGAAAGACTGAGGAATATTTTCTTTACATCAGAACCTGAAAATCCCGTGGCCTTGAGAATGGCTATAGAATCCATTTTCTCATAAATCAGCATATTCAGAATATTATAAATACCGAATCCGGCAACAATCAGCAAAGTGATGCCTACTGCATAGGAAATAATGGTTCTAACTGATGAACCTGTTTCGAACTGTGCATTGGCAGTTTGTATATCGGCTGCCTCAGTTCCAAAAGCCTTTGCATATTCTTTGGCAACATCAGGCGCTATATTCATATCATATAACTTAATCTGCAGGTCTGTAATGAAGCCGGCCGAACGCCCTTCTATCTGCTGCGCTGTTTGAAGCGATACGTAACTCTGCACATTGTCAAAATCTGCCAGGCCTATCTGAAAAATGCCAATGACTCTCAACGAAAATGTATTCCCGGCAGGAGATGTAACCTGAATAATATCTCCGATTTCAGCAAGCATTTTTTCAGCAAGGCCCTTCCCAAGAAAAACAGAATTGCTGATCTTATCCAGGTCTGTAAATGAACCTTTGACAACATTATCCGAAAAACTGAAGAGTCGGTCTTCTTCCTGCGCCTCCACTCCATTGATTACTCCAGCTATCTGATGCGTGCCCGTGCGGAAAAATATCTGACTGGTAATCTTGGCTGATACTCCATAAACCCGGGGATCTCTTCTGAGTGTTTGCAATATCTTCTGGGCGTCATAAATTCCAATACCACGATCCCTTGGTTTCACTGACCTTATTACATGCATATCCTCTTTATATGGCACGTATAATTGCGATGGCTGCATTTCACTTACCTCAATATCATTGTATAAACGAACATGCGGTGTGCGATTCAATATCAAACCATCAAGCAACCCGTTGAGCCCAGACATAAATCCGATCAATGTGATGAACATGGCAATGCCAAACGTAACACCAACAGCTGCTACAACTGATTGTTTCAACCTTGCCCTGAGCAGACCAATCGCAATACGTATATTCAGATTCAATTTCATTTTACCGGAGGCAAATAAATTTTCTGATCTGCTTCCAATCCGGACAATACCTCGACCTGATCATAATTCTTGAGCCCGGTCACAATTTCTATTCGATCATTTTCTGATATGTAGACAAATTTCTCATCTTCAACAAACCTTCTTGGAATGATCAGAGCCGATTCCTTTCTCTGCAGCACTATGTTGGCCTCGACAGTCGAATTAGGGAAAAGTGCATCCGGAGGAACAACAAAATCAGCTTCGACTTTAAAACTGCCTGTTCTTTCATTCATGATTGGGCTTACCGAAGTGATAACACCTTCGAATATTTCTCCCTTATGGATGTCCATCGTGATCAAAACCTGCTGACCTCCATGAATTTTTGCAATGTCATATTCATCGACCTGCAATTCAAGATGGAAAGTCGCCGGATTTCCCACCACAGCAAGCGCCGTTTGCGGAGTCACCAATTCATTTCTTTCGTAGTAAACGTCGTAAATGATACCATCAGTCTTACTTCTGATAACAAAATCACTACTGCCTTTCGTTGATATAGCATAGTTGATTTCCGATCTCCTGATCTCAGTTGCAAGCTGCAACTTCGTCTGATCCAGACGTGCTGCAGCGGCCTGCCATTGTTCCTTTGAAACCTGAAACGCAAGTTCTTTCTGCTCCAACTCCAGCCTTGATCCGATTTCTTTCTGCCATAGTCGTGTCTGCCTTGCGCACTGTGTTGAATCGAAGAGATATTTCTCCTTTGCTGTGTTCACAGCAATCTCCATTTCTTCCAACCTGGAAGAGCCGCTGCGACCCAATTTCTCATTGAGGTCCAGCAATGCATGGGCGTTTGCACTGTTCAGATTGCTGGTAACATTGTCGACCACAAACAATGTATCTCCTTCTGCAACAGAATCACCAGGACTCCTTAAAACCTGAACCAATAATCCGCTCACGACCGGATATACCACGTATTGGTTCTCAGCCAATATCTTACCGGAAGCATACACAGATTCAGTAATACTACCTTTGACCGGTGCAACAGTTTCTTCATCCTTGCGGCATGAAGTAAGAAAAAAGAGCGTAAGAAGAATCAATGATGCTCTCATCGACATCATAGGACAATGAGCAGTATATGGAGACTTGTCGGATAAAACGTCTTTGAAGAGTCTCAATTTTCCATCGCTTTGAACATTCCCAAAAAGACAAAGTCTGCCCTTCCACCGATAAATCCATGGATGATTGCTCAAGAGACATTTCCCTGCCTGTTCTGCAGGACTTTGAAACAAAGGGTATTTCGATTTTATCATGGAAGATGAACATTCAGCCCCAATAGTATACCGACTGAAAAACGACATAATTTACATTCAAAACGTTCAACCTTGGTCTGATAAAAATCACCGACCTTTTTGACAAATCGCAATCACTTCTCAGAAACCAACTTCAGGTTGGATCCGGAAAAGAATCTCTCGAAACTCCAATACACCAGACATGACATCCCAAATCAGTTGGTTACTCAATCCGTATCAAATAACCACAGTGGCATATGCCGTGAGAAAGCTTTGTTTCCAGTCAACCTGAAAACGGGGCATCTGATGAAGCACATCGAGGTACTTCCGGCAACGAGGCCCCATATAATTTCTCATACAGTCCTGATGCTCTTCGCTCATGGTCGCAAATGCAATCAGAATGGTCAATTCCTCAGACGATAACGAGTCGTGCAGATTCCACATAGCGATGGGGCCACAAAGCACATGCACCCTTCCATCTTTAAGAAAATTCACGGTACACTGACCGTGCTTCCTGAAATAGTAGTTTCTTCCGGCAACGAACCTACCTTGCGAGTTCATTGAACTGCCTCCCATTCCGCAGACTTCGGCGAACCTGTGGTTCTGAAGAATGTTCAACAGGTCCTGTGAAGAATTGTAACTGGGTACTAAGCTTGCCGACATGAGGCCGGCCATTGTTAAATTCATGATAGCCATTGTTGTTCAATTTTTAGGCAAATGATGCACCCCTCATTGTAACCTATTTACAACGCACAATTTTTTTTCTATTTTTTGCACAGCGGTTGAAAAATTGAGCCCTACATGGTGAAGATTCAAGGATTTCTCCCTAACATTGTAACAACAAATTCAAATTGAATCAAACTATCTAAAAATGAAGAAAACAATACTTCTGTTTATTGCGATTACCCTGGCATATTCCATCTATGCTACTGATGCCAGATTGATCGTTCAAAAGATCGACAATGGCGGCGCTGTGAGCGGAAATACCTATCGCATTTATGCTGAATTGCCGTCTGCTGAACATAGCCTTCACATCGTTTATGGCACTGAGGCCAATCCAATGTCTATCGAAAGTACCGCACCCTTCTATCAGAATCAATACGGCGGTCACAGTGCTGCTTCGATTTCGGAAAATGTTTTTGCATCTGAACCTGCTATGAAATTCGATTCGTGGATCACGTTGGGTTATGAAAACAACATGAGCAATGATATGTGGGATCTCGGTGTGGATTTCTCTGCCTTCGATAACGGTGGTAGCATCATGGCTACCAATGGTGGCTGGTTTCTTATCCCAACTGATGAAAAATGCCAGCCGGTAAATAAGAACCTCGTGTTGATCGCACAATTCACCACAACAGGAACGGCCTCAGGTAAGCTGAATCTGCAGGGATGGCAAGGTCCGAACAATGTGTGGAAATCTGAGGGCCTTGCGTTTTCAACAACCAATGCAGAAATCTTCGGTTGCAGCGATCGCACCGCTATCAATTATCAGGCTGATGCCACTTTCAATGATGGATCTTGCGCATACAGTCAGGATGATCTGAATATTTCTGGCAAACCATCTTCCTTTATGCCTTCTGATGCGTGGGAAATTTTCCCAAACCCACTGAGACAAAATATGATCAATGTGCAATTCAACAGTATTCAGATCAAAGGTGATGTGCGCCTTGATATTTATGATATGACAGGTAAGCTGGTTGGATCCCATAAAGTAAACAATGAGCACATGCTCGGCAGCAACCGTGTTGTGGTGCAGCAGGATCTTGCAGCAGGAACATATAATGTGATGCTCGTTCAGGGTGACACTTCCGAGTCTAAACTCTTAGTGGTAGAGAAATAATCATTTTATAGATAACACGGAGGCCGCTTTTGCGGCCTCTTTTTTTTTGTTTAGAAACAGCAGCAATGACTTTGAATGTATTTATATATTCTTATGCCCCGTAAACAAAGGGTTATGCTTCGTTGAAGATGAATATGCCTTAGGAGGAAGGATACAAAAATGACAAACTTTGCTCAAAACAAAATAAATGAACATCATCAGTCGAGTCCATGTTCATCTCATCCTCAGAACAGAAAATGGACAATCCGATATTCTGCCTGAGTGGAAGAACATGTTGACTGAATTTATCTGTGCACATTTAAAACACCATGAGCAGCAACCGGTGGAAATCAACGTGCAGCGGGATCACTTGCATGCACTGGTCAGACTGAACATTCAGACGCCAATCGAAGAACTGGTGGACATGATCAAAACAGGCTCCAAACACTTCGCCTCAAGTATGAACCATGTGTGCGCCATCGTCTGGTCGGAAGAGTTCATTTGCCTTTCTACCGGAGGTTTTGAATTAGAGGATGTTGCCAGATACATCCGCAAACAAGATCAACTTCATGAATACAAAAATCTAAGTGAAGAAATCACCGATCTTATGGATCAGACTGAATCGGATGTGCCAATTGGACTGCTCAATGAATGCGGATTTATGATCTCTCCGCAGGATTACTCCTTGAACTGAAAGAACTCCGGCTCAACTACATAACCGTTTCTTCGAAGAGCTGCAACTAAACCTGTATCACCCGCAAGATGCAGTGCACCAACTGCACAAAACACTTCACTGATCTCAAGTTGCGGAATAAGCCTTTCTGTAAAACGCCTGTTGCGGTCATGCAAAATAGATTGCATCAATGCGTCCGGTGCTTCAAACTGGAGTCCCATCAAATGAAGAGAGTCCAGATACTGATGCTGGTAATAATGCATCATCTTTTTTTCTTCTTCATCGTATTTGGCAGTGTTATCTACATAGTCGAGAAGCAATTCGGCTTGTTCCTGTAAGTTAATGACGCTGATAGATGAACCTTGTTCTTTCATTGACTCCAGACCAACAACCGGAGTGCCATTCTTTTTAGCCATATCAGTGAGCCTCATATCAAGAATCATTTTATACGGACTATCCTCCTGCGGTGCTTCCATGATACCGGCGAGTATATAGAAGGGCTTCATTTTTTGAATCATCGCCGCTGTAAAAGGATCAAGATTTTCATTGATGAATTTCACCACTCTCTTATATTCATCTTCTGAGTATAGATCTTTCAGACTTGTGTCCTTCATCATTCCGGCAGTGAGAGATCCCATCAGTTCGTTCGGGTCTGTCATATTCACTTCGGTCACAAGCTTGTTACAACTCTTCAATGCATCCCACCAAACACCATCAAATACGTTGATTGATGGATCATTTGAATGCATCGTTCCAAAGAGATAAGATACATTTTCATTGCCCGGTTTTGATACCTTCCACAATAATGAAGATGGCATTTGAGCGCCCGTAAAAGATGGGAGGAAAACACTGAAAAAAGCTATCAGCGATGGAGAGATTCCACTGATGAAACTATGTTTTTTGCTTTTCACGTTTGGCGGCAGGAAATAGTATGTTATTTAAGATGAGCCTGTAACCTGGTGAATTTGGAAACAAATTGAGATCCGTCGGAGGATCACCAACTAAATGCCGATAGTCTTCCGGATCATGTCCGCCATAATAAGTCCATTGCCCTTTCCCTAACTCACCATGAATGTATTTCGCGCATTTGAGACTTTTGGTTTCCCCAAGAATTGTAACCGAACTTTTGATGAACTGTTCGCGGAATGATGTTGACTGTCCCATAAATCCTTTGATAACCTGCGTGTGATTTTGCGTTAAAATGGTCGGCACTATATCCCACTTCGCCGAAAAATCGAACAGTGTAAAGAAGTCATTCAGTTCTCCAACCTTCGTATGATCTTCGGTACCGTCTATGTCCGAAAATTCGTAGATATTAGGGTCCTTATCTAGATGATAATTTTGAAAAGCAAAACCATTGTTGAAGTCAAGCTTGTTTTGAGAATTCGGATCACTGCCATCACCGTCAAACACCGACTCCACGATGTCAACTCGCTCAGCCGCCAATGCGATATCATAAGAATCTGTTCCTGAGCACATGGTAAAAAGAAATCCACCACCTAGAACAAAGTCCCGAATATTCACCGCTACGTCGCGTTTCATCTCAGAAACTTTTCCGAAACCCAGTTTTGCTGCAAGAGCTTCCTGTGATCTTACTTCTTCCTGATACCAGGCAGCGTTTTTAAAACTCCTGTAAAATTTACCATACTGACCTGTGAAGTCCTCATGGTGCAAGTGAAGCCAATCGTATTTAGGCAATTCTTTGTTTACGATTTCTTCGTCGTAAATAATCTTATATGGTATTTCGGCGTAAGTGAGCACAAGTGTCACGGCATCATCCCATGGCAATTTTCCCGGTGGTGAATAAACGGCAATCTTGGGAGCAACTTCAAGCTTTACTCTCTCCATGTTCACTTCGGGATCTGAAATTTCGGAATAAATCTGACCGGATTGAACATCAGCAATGACCTGATAGCTTACACCGCGAATTCCGCACTCCTTTGAAATATCAGGATAGTTATCGCAAAGAAAACTGCCACCACGGTAATTCAACAACCATTCGATGGGAATCTTGTTCTCCAGCACCCAATAGGCAATGCCATATGCTTTCAGATGATTCGACTGACTCTCATCCATAGGAATGAGAATTTTCGAACCAAATGCCTGCGTGGCAAATATGCTCGCCAGAAGTGTTGTTATAAGATTCTTCATATCAACTGATCGTCTCTTGTAAACAAAGTTAGTCAACTAAAATTGCTACATAACCAAATGCAACATTCATTTAAGAAATGTTAGAATTTCCACAGATAGTGCCAAAAACTAAATCAGCTTAAAGAATAATTTCAATTTGGCGCTTTGAAGATCAGGATAGACATTTAAACTTAGTCCTCGTATACATCCAGCAGCATCAAAGCTTCTGCCAACTCGCCGAGTGTTTTCATGTCGTTTTGCTTGCGGGCAATAGATTTTCCGGATTTGTAAACTTCAACTGCTTCCTCAGCCTTATTCTTCTCTTCGAGCATTTTACCCAACTGGTAATAGGATGCGAGATAGTCCGGATCGTTTTTCACAATTTTCTGCATAATCTTAATAGCACCGTTCAGGTCGCCATTTTTCTGGTGTTCCAAAGCGGCGGCATAATGAAGAAAACTATCTCTTGGATTTGTTTCCAGCATAGTCTCAATCATTTTAAGTCTGTCTTGCATAGCGAGAAAATTAGGTGGGTGGTTCGTTTCGTGCAAATGTATCTGCACATCATGCCGAAAGACAGTGAATTCAAAATTAGTAAATCAGTTTTTTCAACAGACCTTTCAACCGAAATTTTTAAAACCAACAAACACCTTATCGCTGCCTGATTCAAATTTTTCGTTGATCTGAATACCTGGTTGTGGAGCCTTCAGTCCTTGATGCAGTTCGACGGGACTCTTTAAAATTCTTACCTCATCGAACAATCCCGCCTCCAGAAATTGAATGATGGTATATCTGCCTCCTTCAACAAGGATTGATGAAATACCTTTATTATGCAACAGATTCAGCACTCCCGGGAGATTCTTTCGCATATCCTCCTGAAATAGATATTGTAATTGCTCTGAGACTATTTCATTTTTCATTTCATTGATGACAATAGTCTTTATTCCATCAGAAATGACATGTGCTGTAGCATCAATGGTGCATCGCGGGTCAAGTATGATGCGGACAGGTTGTTTACCTTCTATCTCTCGAACTGTCAACTTTGGATTATCATTTCGAACTGTATTTGCGCCAACCATGATTGCCGCTTCTGAGGCTCGCCAGCCATGAACAAGCCTCCTGCTTTCAGGTCCTGTAATCCAGTGCGTACCCTTCACACCATTTGATCTATCGATATCCATAAATCCATCTGCCGATTCAGCCCACTTCAGAATGACGTAAGGCCTTTTCAGCTCTTGCTGACAAACAAACCGGCGATTCAAAAAACGGCTCTCTTTCTCCAATACTCTTTTGATGACTTTTATTCCTGCTTCATGCAAACGATCTATTCCTTTACCCGCAACAAGTGGATTGGGATCTGTCATGCCAACAACAACCTTTGGTATTCCGCTGCGAATGATTAAATCAACACAGGGAGGTGTTTTACCATGATGAGCGCATGGTTCCAGATTGACATACAACACAGACGATTTCAGTTGCTCCCTATCACTGACTTTGCTTATTGCTTCCACCTCAGCATGAGGACCACCGAATTGTCGGTGGTAACCTTCACCGATGATGGCATCATCAACAACGATGACACAACCCACCAGAGGATTCGGGGCAACACAGCCCTCGCCTAGCAATGCCAGCTGAAGACACCTCCTCATAATTTGTTCATGATCTGTCACATGGCAAAGTTAAATGCGATCTACCGGTACGCGTTTTTAGTAGATCACCAGAAAACACGACCCTTAACGTATTGAATATTAGTTGTATAAATGTGTTTAGCATTTTTTTAGTACTTTGTATTGCATAGTTCAATGCAAGAAACATATCATTGCATTGTCATTTAATCGGTAAAGCACGTTAGTGATAAAAAAAACAAATACATACCTCCTTTTACAATGAAAACAATTTGGATTAAAGCAGCACTGATCATAGCCATTATGGCATCGACCGGTGCGGTAACCCTCCTGGCGGGCCGCAGCCACTTCGAACACAACCGGCAGGAAGTCACCCTTCAAAAAAAACCATGGAAGAATGAAAAGAAAATTGAAAAT